>CALJNE010000050.1 GCA_937982115.1 uncultured Bacteroidales bacterium
CTTAAGAGGTCATGGTTTTATGCTGGGGCAATATCTTGCAAAACTTTATGTTGATAAACTTCTTGGACGCGAAACTCCTTCATACTTTAAAGACCTTGCTCTCGATGGACCTGGACTTTACGAAGCCGCTTTTAAATAGAAAATATAAACAAAAAAGAAGGATTTTTTATCCTTCTTTTTTGTTATAGTTATCGAGAATTCTTTTTGCCTGTGGAGTTAAGTCAGATAGTTTGGTGGTTTTTAAATAACTGATAAAGTATTCTGTTAATTCATGGCACAGATTGTTTAAAACAATCTTATTTAATATTTTTCGATTATCAACAAAACATTCTATTTGTTCATCAATCTTTCCGCTAATTGTTTCAACAAGTTCGATAAGAGTTATTTCGTTTGCCGGTTTATTTAAAGCATATCCTCCGTGAGGACCTTTTTTTGATTTTAGATATCCAAATTTTTCTAGTATTTCTAATACCTTAAAAAGGTGATTTATACTACACTTAGTTATTTTTTCAATTTTTCTGGCGGAGATACCTTGTTCTCCAGCAGCAGATATTAATGCCATTCCGTGAATAGCAATAATATTGGCTTCTTTTAGTGCTACAAAACTCATTCTTTATTTGTTAGTGTTTCTATTGAGAAATCTTCGGGGATATTTTTTAGAACGTCGGCTAAAGTATTAGATTTCAGATGATTTAACATCTTTTCGCTAATTTCAAGGCATATTCCCCCCATTAAACATGATCCGAAAGGACAAAATTCATTATCAATCGGACAGGGAGTTAAATCAACTTTGCCTTCTATTGCTTCGAGAATATCAATAAGCAAAATATCTTCAGGTTTTTTCTTTAAATAAAATCCACCGCTCGGACCTCTTGTAGAACCAATCAATCCATGTTTTACCAATCTTTGCATAACTTTCGAGGTGTGGTGTTTTGATGCATTTGTAATGTCAGCAATATCATTTGCATTAATTGCAACCTGTGAAATAGCGACTAAAACCATACCATGAAACGCAATTGAAGTAGCTTCGGAAATATCAAGTATTTTTGTCATATTAAATAATTATTTGTTTAAATTCAATTCCTTCAATTTCGTTTAATTCCGCGACAAGCAAATCAATTTGTTTTTGATCTCCGCTGAGTTCGAGAATTATGATACCACCTGCAATTTCTTCTCTGTGAAGCCCTAATCGTGTTCTAATAACACAACCATAAAGACTGAGAACATCTTGTAACTTTGTGCCGACTTTTACAGGTTCTCGTACCAATATACTTATAACGTTATATTCCATTGATTAATTATTAAACGACATTACTTTTGTGATTATACCTCCGATATTACTTAAATTTTGAATCAAATTATTACATTCTTCATCGCTGCCATTAAGTTCAAGAATTATCAACCCCATTCTGGAGCATTTATAGTCGTTAAGTTCGTGAAATCCAAATCTTGTTTTGATAATTTTAGAATTGCCCGATAGAGTTTTTTGCAATCTTCCAGCTTCCTTTATGCGATCTAAGACCTTTATAATTACAATGTTAATTTTTGTTTTCATATTTAGAAGTATAAATCACGTTCACCGTTTTTGATTTTTTCGAGTTTTTCTCGAATTTGTTTTTCGAGTTTTGGCTCGTTTAATTTTTGTAATTCTTTCTCAATAAGATTCCATCCTTTTTTACTTACTTCTGGAGTAGCATAATCGGTAAGGTATTCAGCAAGAGTTAAAATTGCATTTGGAGTACAAAATCTTTTTATAAATCCAGGTACGGAGAATTCCATAAAATGCTCTCCTGTTCGTCCAAGTCTGTAGCAAGCAGTACAAAACGAAGGCAAGAATTCTTTATCAATGAGCTCATCAATTATTTCTCCTAAAGATCTGGTGTCATTAATAGCAAATTGTTCTTTATTAAGATCTTGATCTTCGTTTTTAGATTTGCTGTAAGATCCCAATTCGAGTTTTGTTCCACCATCAATTTGTGATACTCCGAACCGGATTACTTCGTCTCTTACTTCAGCATTTTCGCGAGCAGTAAGAATAAGTCCTGTATATGGAACGGCAAGCCTTAATATTGCAATTATTCTTGTGAATTCACTGTCGTTTACTAAATATTTAGTATCAATACTAAGTCCGGAAGCTTTTTTTATTCTCGGGAAAGAAATAGTATGTGGACCTACATTATAACAAGCTTCGAGGTGATTAGTATGTCTGATAAGAGCCATTACTTCGAATTTCCAATCATACAATCCAAACAAGGCTCCAATTCCAACATCATCAAGTCCGGCTTCTTGAGCCCTGTCAAGTGAGGTTAATCTATAGTCGTAATCTTTCTTAGGTCCGCCGAGATGATATTTTTCATAAGTAGGCTTATGATATGTTTCTTGAAAAATCTGATATGTTCCAATGCCGGCTTTTTTAACGGTTCTAAAACCTTCAATAGTTAACGGTGCAGCATTTATATTTACTCTACGAATTTCGCCTCTGCCTTTTTTTACACTATATGCCAATCTTACAGTATGAGCAATATACTCAGGATCGTACGAATCGTGTTCTCCGTAAACAAGAATCAGTCTTTTTTGCCCGTTATCCTCCAGAGCTTCAATTTCTTTTATAATTTCTTCGTCAGTAAGAGTATTACGAATTGCTGCTTTGTTTGTAGAACGAAATCCGCAATATAAACAATTGTTTTTGCATTTATTCCCAATGTATAGTGGTGCAAACAACACAATGCGGTTGCCATAAACTTTTTCTTTTAATTGTCTGGCTCCGTCTTTTATTGCTTCGATTAGTTCCGGATCCTCCGCATTTATCAGGATTGCGGTTTCGCGTAAACTTAATCGGTTTTTGTTCAAAGATTTTTGTATAATATCCAGCACCTCCTGTTTATCGGGATTCCTTGTTGCAGCTAAATGTTCTTCTATCTCTTCAATATCAATGAAAGGTTTCATCCTTTCATCTTTAATCCTGCATTTTTCCGGATTAAAAATCATACTCTTAATTTTTAGTAAAATATAAAAAGAGAGCAGAAGCTCTCTTTGAAAATAATATTATTCAGCAGCTGTATTTCTTAATGACATGATATCTTTATCGAATAAATACAAACTTGCTTTTCCTAAAAGATTCAATTTATCAATTATTTTGTTTACTGAACTTTCTTCTTCGGCTTGTTCTGTGATGAACCATTGTAACCAGTTTTGTGTTCTGAAATCATTTTCTTTAACGGCTACTTCGAAAATTTTGTTTATGCTGTCAGTTATTTTTCTTTCGTGTTTTAAAACTTCTTGGAACATTTCAAACACATCTTTCCATTCGTTTGCAGGCTTTTCAAATGCCGGAATAATAGCATGTCCGCCATTTTCGTTAATGTAAGAAATAAATTTCAGCATGTGCATTTTTTCTTCTTCTGCTTGAGCATACAACCACTGAGCTGTTCCTTCTAAACCTTTTGTTTCTGCCCAGCTTGCCATTGCTAAATACAGATTTGATGAAAATCCTTCTTTTTCGATTTGTTCATTCAATATTTTTTCAACCTTTGTGTTTAACATATTTTTATATTTAATGGTTTAACAATAAAACTTAATTTTTCATTTGCAATAACAAAATTAAAAATAAAAAGTTTAAATTTTGTAAGAAAAAAAATTATTTTTACAAATAAAATGTTAAAATATGAAGAAGTTTGAAATTCAAAGTGTTGAGGAAATAAAAAGCATACTAGATTCTACTGATGCCTGTACTCTTTCGATGGTTGACGGAGATAAACCTTATTGCGTTCCAATGAATTTTGGATATGCTGATGGAAAGGTTTATTTTCATGGAGCTCCTTTTGGACGAAAACTTGAAATTTTGAAAAAAAATCCTCATGTTTGCATATCTTTTTATTCTGATCAGTCCTTGCATATTCGACATGAAAATGTGGCATGTTCTTATTCGATGAAATTCAAATCTGTTTTGATGCACGGAAAGGTTCAATTTGTTGAAGATAATGATGAAAAAGCAAGAATTCTAAATATTGTGATGAAGAAATATTCGGGAAGAGATGACTTTTGCTATTCTAAACCTGCTTTGGACAATGTTAATGTTTTTTATGTAGAACCTACAGAGGTAACAGCATTTAAAAGAGGATATTAAATAAAATTATTGTTAAACTTTAAATTTATAAACTATGAGTATTATTGGTTCACAAACAGAAAAAAATTTGTTAAAATCATTTGCTGGCGAATCACAGGCAAGAAATCGTTACACCATGTTTGCTAAACAAGCACAAAAAGAAGGCTATGAGCAAATTGCCGCTTTGTTTTTGGAAACTGCTGAACAAGAATTGCAACATGCAAAAGTGTTTTTTGGATATTTAGAAAGAGGAGAGGGGCTTGAAATAACCGCTATGTATCCGGCAGGTAAAGTAGGTACAACCGCCGAAAACTTAAAAGCTGCTGCTATGGGCGAACACGAAGAATGGGCTGAATTATATCCAGAATTTGCAAG
The DNA here is from genome assembly GCA_937982115.1 of uncultured Bacteroidales bacterium. Lineage (GTDB taxonomy): Bacteria > Bacteroidota > Bacteroidia > Bacteroidales > ML635J-15 > Bact-19. Next base: position 4,481 of record CALJNE010000050.1, read on the forward strand.
AATAGCTGAAGAAGAGGGCTTTAAAGATGTGGCTACTTCGTTTAAAATGATTGCAAAAGTTGAAGAAGAACACGAAAAGAGATATAAAAAACTTCTCGAAAATGTATTGAATGACAAAGTTTTTGAAAAAGACGAAGAAGTTGAATGGATGTGCCGAAAATGTGGATATGTTCATAAAGGAAAAAAAGCTCTTAAAAATTGTCCTGCGTGTAAACATCCTCAAGCATACTTCGAAATTCATGCAAAAAATTATTAAACTTACAAAAGCCCGGCGAAAGTCGGGTTTTTATTTTTAATTCAAATTATTATTTTTGTGGCGTAAATTTTAAATTAAGCGTTATGTCACAAATCGTTTTTATTTTCTTTTTAACTTTAACAATTGCAGTTTTTTCTTATTCGGCTTACAGGATTTACAAATTTTTTAAACTCACAAAGCCTGCTTATCCTGTCAAAGAAATTGGCAAAAGAATAAAATTAACAATCGAAAACGCATTTTTCCAGGAACGAATTTTTAGAAAACCGGTTGCCGGCTTTATGCATGCAATGGTATTCTGGGGCTTTTGCATTATCCTTATAGGAAGTATTGAAATGGTAATTGATGGTGTATCCGGACAGGAACGCTCATTGGCTTTTTTAGGCATTTTTTACGATATTTTAATGGCAGCAGGTGATGTTTTTGCCTATATCATTGGTTTGTTCATAATTATCTTTATGATAAGGCGTTGTTGTTTGAATATTCCAAGATTGCATGGAAAAGAATTAACTAAAAAGAACCATTTCGATGCTTACCTTGCATTGAGTTTAATTCTTATTTTAATGATTACACTTGCCGGAATAAATATCTTTTATGTTGCCTCTCATACTGATTATGTTGGAAAATTCCCGATTAGTAGTATGATAGCTCCTGCTTTTGCCGGGATGAGTTTTGAAACTCTTGAATTAATTCATGATATTAATTGGTGGACTCATATTTTATTGATATTCTTATTTGCAAATATTTTACCGTATTCAAAACATTTTCACATTTTCATGTCAATTCCTAATGTTTTCTTCAGTAGAATTACACCTTTGGGTAAGCTTGCGAATATGGATTCTGTTACTAAAGAGGTTAAACTTATGATGAATACCGAAACTGCATTTGCAGCTGCTGAAGCTGAAGCTGTTTCTCGTTTTGGTATCCTCGATGTTGAAGATATTACCTGGAAAAATTATATAGACTCTTTAGCTTGTACACAATGTGGACGTTGTACTTCTGTCTGTCCAGCAAATATTACAGGTAAAGAACTTTCTCCCCGAAAAGTTATTATTGACATTCGCAGGAGAATGAATGAAAAAGGACCTAAATTAATTAAACACGGAAAAGATTATTCAGATGGAAAATCTTTGATAAGAGATTATATAAAGGAAGAAGAAATCTGGGCGTGTACAACTTGTAATGCCTGTGCGAAAGAATGTCCTTTAAATATTGACCATCCTACATTTATCATTGATTTACGAAGATATCTTGTAATGGAAGAATCAGCAGCTCCTGCACAATTGAATGCAATTTTCTCGAATATTGAAAATAACGGAGCTCCCTGGCAATACTCCAATCAGGACAGACTAAACTGGACATTGTAAAATTATTGTGAAACATTAAAAATTATTATATATGAGCGAAGCTTTAAAATCAAAAATAGAGGTGCCCGTAATGAGTGAAGTTTTTGCACAGGGTAAAAAGCCTGAGTATTTATTTTGGGTTGGCTGTGCAGGAGCTTTTGATAACAGATATATGAAAGTTGCAAAATCATTTGCATATATTTTAAATCATATAGGAGCTGACTATGCAGTGCTTGGCACCGAAGAATCATGCACAGGCGATCCTGCCAGACGTGCCGGTAACGAAATGCTTTTCCAGATGCAAGCACTAACCAACATAGAGCTTTTTAAAATGTATGAAATTAAAAAGGTAATAACTATTTGTCCTCATTGTTATAATGTCTTCAAGAATGAGTATCCCGACTTAGGAGCTGATTTTGAGGTTATTAGCTATCTGGAGTTTTTATACGAACAAATTAAACAAGGGCGATTAAAACTCGATAAATCCAAATTGCAAGGAAAAAGAGTTACATACCACGATCCTTGTTATTTAGGAAGAGCAAATAATATCTATGATATTCCCAGAAAATTAATTGAAGAATTAGGTGTTGAATTGGCAGAAATGCCTCGTCATAAAAGTTTTGCTTTATGTTGCGGTGCTGGAGGTGCTCAGATGTTTAAAGATGCTGAAAAAGGTACAAAAGAAATTTTTATCGAAAGGACAGAAGAAGCTCTAAGTGTTAATCCTGAAATTATTGCAACTGCCTGTCCATTTTGTATGACAATGCTTACCGATGGCTTGAAGTATAAAGATAAAATTGAGGAAATTCAAAATCTTGATATTGCAGAACTTATTGTTACAGCAATAATATAAAAAAAGGGGCTGATGCCCCTTTTTTTTATTTTACTTTTAATTTATCACCTGTTTCATTGGCAATTCTTCTGTACCATTCTTCTCCATATCCCGGCTGTTTAAGATTTGGAGCATAGTATTTGTATCCTTCAGGAACTTCAGTTGGAGTTTTAATGTTTCCATCCATATATTTGGTGAAAAGATAAGCAAATAGTTCTGTCCATTTCTTATGTGTATATTCTGCTGCATAATGCGAATATTTGGTCATTTCTGCAATTGCTTTGTCTTTGTCCTTGTTGTATAACTCTACAAACTTTTTATCGTTTTCTGCAATTTCAGAGATGAATTTATTATGTAATTCTTCCTGAACTTTTTGTATATCCGGGAACATCGCATTATATCTTGTATAGGCCCAATTTGAAACGAGATTAAACACCCAAAATGCTGATTCCATTGTGAAATTCATCAAATCTCCGTTTCCTTCCCTAAAATTATAAGGAGTTTCAGTTATACAAGCATACATAGGAACATAAACAGTGGTAGCAGCATCATCTACACTAAACCAATTGACTGCTCCTACATGGTCAGGAAGCCAGCTTCTAAGTTGTGCAATAAAAGAGAAAGCAGTTTGTTGAGTTGCAGTTGCTCTTTCGTTACAATAAGTAACGCCATCAACTTTCCAAGTTAAAGGTCTCCAACGATAAGGACAGCCAAATGGTCCTGCACCAATGTCTTTACTCATATCTAATTCTGTTCCTTCGAGGTGATCGCCCATTAAAATAAATAAATCTTTTTGAGAAAGTTTTCTGTTTGGTTTCACCCAGAGAGGCATTCTATTAGTTGGATAGTCATGTTTTCCTCTAATTATATTTCCTTTTGCATAATCCCAATATTTATCCATTCCGTCAGCAACGGCGTTAAAGAAAGCCCAGACTCTAATTTCACAAAAACGAGCTCCACCAAAATCGAGAGGAGCATAAGTATCGGAAAAACTGAATTCATTATCAGGACCGTTGTAGTATCCTTTTTCTCTAGCAAAACTAATTACATCGGGAGAATGAAAAACAGTTTGGTTTGGGTTGAACCAATCATTTTTTTTCTGAAACGGGAAAGTTGTTATTCTTGCGTGATTTGCATGAGCCGAGACATATCCATCAGGAATTTTCATGGCAACCCATACAGCACCTTTTCTGCCCGGACCTTTTCCAATTACTTCAAAAATCCATGCTTCGTTTTTATCACAAACAGAAAAAGATTCCCCGGAACTGTAATACCCATACTTGTCCATTAACTCAACCATAATTTTAATAGCTTCACGAGCAGATTTTGATCTTTGTAAAGCTATGTATATAAGGCTTCCATAATCCATTATTCCTGTAGTATCAACTAATTCTTCGCGTCCGCCATAGGTCGTTTCTCCAATAGCAACTTGGAATTCATTTACATTTCCAATTACATTATAGGTTTGTTCAACTTGATCAATTATTCCTAAAAACTTACCTGTGTCCCATTCGTAAATTTTTAATTTACTGCCTTTGGGATAAGTCTTTGCAGGAAAATGATATAATTCTCCATAAAGCAAGTGACTGTCGGCGGCATAACTAACCATTACTGAACCATCAACGGATGCTCCCTTTGTTACAATAAAATTTGTACAAGCATCTGAGATTTTAGCAAAAAGAAAAACTACTGCAAAAAATAAAAATAATTTCTTCATACTTTAAAATTTTAGTTTTTACAAAAATAATTTTTTTTGAATTAAACACAAGATTTATTAACATTTAATAATTTTAACTTTGTAATAAGTTCAATCATAATTACCTTTGTCAAAAATTAAACCAATATGATTTTTAATAGTATTATCTGGGATGTTTCACCGATTCTTATCGAAATCGGACCTTTTGCAATTAGATGGTATTCTGTATTGTTTGCTCTTGGATTTATTATAGGATATTTTATAGTAAAAAGAATTTATATTCAAGAGAATGTTCCTGTTTCCGAATTGGATAGCCTTACAATTTATACAGTTATTGGAGGTCTATTAGGTGCACGATTAGGTCATTGTTTATTTTATGATTGGGTTTATTTTTCTCAAAATCCTTTAGAGATTTTTCTTCCATTCAGTTTTCATCCTGAATTTCATTTTACAGGATATCAGGGACTTGCAAGTCATGGTGGGGCAATAGGAATTATTATTGCAATGATTTTGTTTAAAAATAAATCAACTAAGAAGAATTTCTTCTGGTTGATTGATAGGGTTGCTATTCCAACAGGTTTTGCCGGTGCTTTAATAAGAATTGGAAATTTGATGAATTCTGAAATCTACGGACATCAAACAGATTTACCATGGGGATTTGTTTTTGTGCAAAACGGTGATACTTATGCAAGTCATCCAACGCAGATATACGAAGCAATTTTTTATGTAATAACATCTATTGTACTTTTGCGTCTTTATAAAGTACGTAGATTTAGGGAAGCCGATGGATTCCTTTTGGGAGTGTTCTTTATTATGGTGTTTACATCAAGATTTTTTATTGAATTTATCAAAGAAAATCAAGTAGATTTTGAAAACTCAATGTTGCTAAATATGGGACAGATCCTGAGTATTCCTGTTGTTTTAGTAGGATTGTTTTTAGTATTGAGACCATATGTTTTTCAAAAGAAGCAAACTAAAACTTCTGATATAAATGAAAGTGTTTAATAATATATTAGAATTAATAGGTAAGACACCATTAGTTGATATTTCACAAATAGTAAATAATAAAGCAACTATTTTAGCAAAATTGGAATATTTTAATCCGGGAGCTTCTGTTAAAGATAGGCTTGCTTTAGCAATCATTGAAGATGCTGAAAGAAAAAAACTGTTAAACGAGAATTCTGTTATTATCGAAGCAACTAGTGGAAATACGGGTATCGGACTGGCAATGGTATGTTCTGTAAAAAAATACAGGTTAAAGATTGTTATGCCTGAAAACATGAGTCTAGAACGTCAAAAATTGATGAAGGCTTACGGAGCAGAAATTATTTTAACACCTGCCTCTGATGGAATGCCGGGAGCTGTTAAGTTTGCTAAAAAACTTTCAGAGGAGCTTGAAAATTCATTTTTAGCATCACAATTTACCAATCCGGCAAATGTAGAAATTCATGAACGCACAACTGCTCTCGAAATCTGGAATGATACAGATGGTAAAATTGATATATTTGTCTCAGCTTTCGGAAGCGGAGGAACTTTTACTGGAGTAACAAAATTATTGAAAAACAAAAATCCAAAAATCAAGACTGTTGTTCCGGAACCTGAGGAATCTCAGTTATTAAAAGGGGATAAAGCTTGTCCACATAAAATTCAAGGTATATCTCCCGGTTTTATTCCCGAAATTTTTGATAAAACCTTTTTGGATATTACGATTCCTGTAAATTATAATGCTGCTAAAAATACAGCTAATATGTTAGCTAAAAATTTTGGGATCTTATCAGGAATAAGTTCAGGAGCTAATGTTTTTGCTGCAATTAAAGAAGCAGAAAAACCTGAAAATGAGAATAAAATAATTGTTACCATTATTTGCGATACAGGAGAAAGGTATCTCTCAACAAATCTTTATGAATAGAAATACGAACTTGTAAGATGAAAAAATATATCGAAACAATTAAAAATTTAAGCGATTTAAAAAAATATCGCTCCTTATATCACAAATCGCGTTGTAATTCTCCAATGCCATCGATTTCGGAATTAACAGAGTTGATGGAGCTATTGAAGGCAGTACTATTTCCGGGCTTTTGGGGATATTCAGATATTCGAGAAGACAATATAATATATAATATAGGTGCATCATTACAAAGGATAGAAAAAATTTTAAATGAACAAATAAAATGTGGAATTTGCTTTGAGTGCGATAAAGAGGAATTACAAATTCAATCATGTGAATATAACGTAACAGGGATTACTGAAAAATTTATCAATAGTCTACCAAAGATTAAAGAACTTTTATCGAAAGATGTTATTGCTGCTTATAATGGAGATCCCGCTGCAAAAAGTTATGGAGAAACCATATTTTGTTATCCATCCATTTTAGCTCTTACTCATCACCGTATTGCTCATGAATTATTGAATCTTGGAGTAGCGTTAATTCCTAGAATAATTTCTGAGATGTCCCATTCAAAAACCGGAATTGAAATCCATCCGGGAGCAAAAATTGGAGAGTATTTTTTTATTGATCACGGAACCGGAGTAGTGATAGGAGAAACAACTATTATTGGTAATAATGTTCGAATATATCAAGGTGTAACTTTGGGAGCAAAAAGTTTTCCTCTTGACGAAAACGGAAAACCAATTAAAGGAATCCCTCGACATCCAATTATTGAGGATAATGTTATTATTTATTCAAACTCAACAATTTTGGGAAGAATAACGATAGGACAAAACAGTATTATTGGAGGTAATCAATGGGTTACCGAGGATGTACCGCCTAATACAAAACTTTTTAGAAAATAAACATAAATCCGGATTTGAAATTCGAAAACAACCTACATGCTGAAATAGACGTGGGTAACGGTTCCGGTTACTCACCATTGGCAGTCAAATCGAATATATCGTAAATAATAAAGTGCCCAACATTATTTGAACTCGCTAAGCATTAGTCCATAACATTCTTATTGCTAAGTCCGTAATAAATATTTATCGAGTATTAAATGGGAAAGAGAATTAAATTAAAAAGGGGGAGAGTGGTGAATGAAGATGTTAATTAATCTAAATCAAATATGTGTAGATATTTTCGTTAAATTATTTAAATTTGCAAAGGTTTTTTGTGAAAAACATTTTATTAATGAACAAGAAAAAAAATAAAAAGTATTCTGTTTTTACAAAAAAATTTTGACTCGCTAATCAGGTGATGTCGTAGTTTTGGAACTGTATTTTTTGAAAAATTTGATGCTATGTTTGTGAATTTGAGATGATTTTTTAAAATTTAAAATATTACATAAATGTGTTGACAATATAATTTTTTTATTACTTTTACAATGATTTTTAATTGAAAAACATTATAAAAATGAACCAGACAAAGAAAAAAGTTAAACGCAATCCCTTCCCGCAAGAAATTGTGAATCTGCCAATCAAGGAATGCCCTCATTGTGGTAGTGTACATTTTGTAAAGTTCGGCAAATATTTAAACGTATCAAGATATAGATGCAAAATATGTCGTCGTACTTTTATACCTACTAGTGGG
>CALJNE010000051.1 GCA_937982115.1 uncultured Bacteroidales bacterium
TTCTATTTAAAAGCGGCTTCGTAAAGTCCAGGTCCATCGAGAGCAAGGTCTTTAAAGTATGAAGGAGTTTCGCGTCCAAGAAGTTTATCAACATAAAGTTTTGCAAGATATTGCCCCAGCATAAAACCATGACCTCTTAAGCCAACCATAAGACCACTATCGGGGTCAACAATGTAACGTGGTTCTACATAATAACCTGCCCATACAGCCTGAAATCCTACACTTCCGAGCAATGGTATCCAACCAGAGAATATTTCGGAAACTATTTCAATAAAATCTTTACTGTTGATACGTAAATCTTTATCAGTTTCTGAAGGATCCACGGCCGGAGAAGCACAACCAATAATTTGACCGGTTTCAGCTAATTGTTGTCCGTAAACTGCAGAAAAACCTTTATATTTTCTACGATCAATAAGCATGTCGAGAGTGTCGCCGTTTTTGCCGAGATAAGGCAATCTGCGAGTAATGAAGGCCTGATGTTTTACTGGATATAATCCGGTGGAAATATCTAATTTTTTTGCAAACTTTTCGGCTTCGCCACCAAGAGCATTAACAAAATGTTCGCATTCATATTCAAGATATTGTTTATTGTGGTCGCGAAGCAAAACAACAAAATTTTTGTTTTCTTTTCTAACATCAATTAACTCACAATCTTCCATAACAGTTCCACCTCTGGAGATTCCGATTCTACGGATTAGGTCGAGAGTTTTACCGGGAGTAGCCTGCCAGCAATCGTGAGTTATTAAAGCAGCCTGATATGTTTTCAGATTGGGATTAAAGAATTCGGAAATTTCTTTTTGAAAATCTTTTTGGTCAACCATATAAGCATTTGACCAGGCACGGCTTGCATCAAGAGCTCTATAGGTTGCATCATCGTGAGCGAAACTTACGTATCTTATTGGCTTATAATCAATATTTGCGATGTTTTGAAGTTCGATAAACAATTCGCGGTTTTTGAGAGCAATATCAGCTAGGGCAGGCAAAGAAAAAGCAGGACGGCCACCAGCAATATTTCGCCACGAAGCTCCTCTGTCTTTATTAATCAAAACCGGCTTCATTCCTGATTCGGCAAAATATCTGAACAATGCACTACCGGCCATTCCACCACCGGCTATAAGAACCTGTACTTTTGTACGTTTTAAAGGAGTTTTTTGAGTATTAGTGTAAATTCTTTCTTCAGAAGACACAAGCAATTCGCTCATATTAACCTGATTAGAAAGCGGAGCACGAGGAGTAGCATCTCCAACAATTTCTATTCCCAGAGGAGCTATGGTTTGTTTTAATCTTTTTATACATCTTTTTCCTCGACAAGCCCCCATTCCCAATCTTGTAGTATGTTTGATTTCATCTATCGAAATAAACTTTCTGTCACCAATTACTTCGAGAATTTCATCAAGTTTAACATCATCGCAATGACAGATATAAGTTTCGGACGGGATTTCTTTATCATACTCAGAAATTTGTAATGGTTCGGGATAGTTTTCTTTTACTATAAAACCTCTTGCTTTAGTTAATTCTTCACCCGAAAGATTAAGAGCTTTAACTCTGGCAACATTAGTTTTGTTTTGTTTAACAAGTATTTTTTCAATAATCCCCTCACCTACTTTCTGACCGTTATTATCAACCAAATAAACTTCAGCACCTTCGTCAACGTTATATTCTATTGGTAAAAACAACCAGTTTTTCTTTTCGGCATAGCCAAAAATTGCCAATCCCGGACATTGATAAACGCAGTCCATACAGCCGATACATTTTTCATAATCAATTGCAGGAACAGTACTGGTTGAAGTTTTAGTAATGGCACCATGAGGACATGCAAATTCACAAGGATTACAAGCAAATCCATACAAGCAATCAATTATTACATAAGGTTTTTGTTCAGCACGTTCGCGTGAAGGTTTATACGGCTCGTGAATAACTCTTACCGGATGTTGTTGAGAATCAATATATTCTTTAGAAATTGCTAAATATTCATCATAGTTAAATCTTACGCCCAAATCCTCGAGAATTTCGTAGGCGGCCTGTTTTCCTCGTAAAACTGCCGAAGTTCCCTCTCCAATTCTAAGAGCATCTCCTACAGCATGAGCTCTACGTCCAAATAATAATGATCCTTTTGTCATTAGTTGATCATCCGGAACAAGTCCTGTACAAATATTTATAGCATCAATCCCGTTAATAATTTTTTCGGTTCCCGGAATTGGTTTGAAGTTTTCGCATTCTGCAACAACAGCTCCAATGATTCCGGTATAATCTTCGTTAGGAATGGCTTCGAGTAAAATATGCCCGGTCATAACAGGAATACCAAGCCTACGAACTCTATTAGCCTGAACCGGGAATCCACCTTCGCGAGGCATAGCTTCAATAATGGCTTTTACTTTTGCACCGGCTTGCATTAACTGATATGAAGTTAAATATCCGATATTTCCGGCACCAATTGTTAATACATTTTTACCCAATAAGGTAAATTCATTATTCATCATTTTTTGAATAACTGCAGCAGTATAAACACCGGGAACATCATCGTTTTTAAATGTTGGCATAAAAGGAATTGCTCCTGTTGCAACAATAAGATGTTCGGCAATAATATAGAAAATTTCGTTGGTTTGAATGTTTTTTACAGCAAGACGTTTACCTTCGAGAATATCCCAAACCACACAATTGAGTAAAATTCCCGAACGATCATCACCGGCAAGTGTTTCAGCAATTTCAAAACCTCTCATCCCTCCAAACTTTTTTTCTTTCTCGAAGAAAAAGAATTGGTGTGTCTGCATCAAAAACTGTCCGCCAATTTTATCATTATTATCAACTACAATATTTGAAACATTATATTTATTTAAAAGTTCACGGGCAGCCAAACCGGCAGGTCCGGCTCCTATTATTGCTACATCAGTTTTATAAACAGTTACAGCTTCAGATTTTGGAGCCTCTTCAACAGGAGGAATATAATTTTTGGGAATTTCTCTTATCTCCTTAACATTATCAACTTTAGTAATACAAATTCTAGCAATTTTGCCATCAACAAGCATTTCGCATGCTCCACATTTTCCAATACCGCACTCAAGCGAGCGATTTCTATTTTCGAGAGAATGACTATGCACAGGATAACCGGCTCTATGCAAAGCCGCTGCTATTGTATAACCTTTCTCAGCTTGTATTTTCTGCCCATTAAAATCAATTTCAACAAGCTCGTTTTCGGGAACGTTTAAAATCGGATGTTTATCAATCTTCTGCATAACTTAATAATTTTTTTGCAATTAATCGCAAAATTGCAACTCATTATTAAGCTATGAAATGAGTTTTATCAGAAAATAAAATTTTTATTATTTTTTCTTGGTAACAGTATCGAAAAATTTTTGTAATTCCTCCCTGCGTTTTGGATCTATTTCACGCCACGTTACCCCTTCTATTGCACCTTCAATGGAAAATAAAACTGTTTTACTTGTATTTTTGTTTTTAGCATAAAGTCTTAAAAATACTTCTTCTGTTCCAAGCTCTACTAATTGATCATAAGTTTCAATTCCAATTTCATTTAAGCGTAATTCAATAACTTTTCCAATATTGAATAAACCGTAAAGTGTCATAGTTAGTTTTTTGTGGTTCAACAATCTTAATTATTACAAAAATAAGTAATTTTTTTTTCATAAAACAATATTTTTATATTTTTTATACTAATGGCTTTTTTTAAAAGCCTTTCAATATTTTTAACATTTAAAAAAAACAAATAAATAATACCGAAAATTTAAAAAGTATTTATTTGCTTTAATTATAATCGAAAAAAAATGCTTGAATTTTAAATCACTAATCATGGGAATGTAATTGACTTTAGCTTTGTGAATGAATTTTATATTGTTTGTCTCAAGACAAATTGAATTTATATTAAGCAATAATTATGTATCAAATTCTCTTCAAAATTTTCTTTAAACCTTATGTTATTTGATTTCCATTTTCGTTTTATCGCAACATAATCTTCAAGACTGGAAAAGTTACTCTTAAGAAAATCCTGATATAAAACCTCCATCTTCAAATATTTTATCCACGCCAACCGAACCTCCAACAACTTATAATAATTCGGAACAGGCTTTAAACTTTGTAAAAACGAATAAAAATTAGCATATACCTGTAAATACTTTGTTGCAACTCCTCGCATAAAACTATTTATAAATTCTTTAAATTCCTCTACTCTGTACCTGTGAATCTTCAAACTTTTCTCTAACTTTCTGATTTTTACAGAAGTATTTTTTTCTTTTACTAAACGTTTAGCATCCTCAACTAAAATATTTTCAGAATCCTTAAAAAATAATAACGATTTATTCGCAACTCTGCCAGAAAACCGTTCGTGAAAATCTTTACTTATACTTTCTCCAACGTTAACAAACTTAAACTCTGTCAATCGGCTATCAGTAACGGAACACAAATTAACTTTTGGCAAATTTCTTTTGAAGCTCCGAGTGGCTTGCTTACGTCCTTTTTCACTGAAATAAAAGCTAACTTTATTGGCAATCGTTACCGACTCGTAATCTTGCCTAACTAATTGCAAAGCTATAAAAATCTTATGTCGCCAATCAAAGGCCGTTAAAATACTAATCCCAAATTTTTTAGAAATATTTTTTACTGTCAACACCTCACCACTATTAAACATATCAAACAATCTCAAAAACTTTTCTTTTTTATTTATGTAGTGAATGCTGCTCCCACTAGTTGGAATGAAAGTACGACAACATATCTTGCACCTGTATCTAGATACATTTACATACTTTCCAAACTTTACAAAATGAGTACTACCACAATGAGGACATTCCCTGATTGGAAGATTCACAATTTCCTTCGGAAATGGATTACGTTTTGCTTTTTTCTTTTTCTGGTTCATTTTTTAAAGGTTTTTCAATTACAAATTTTTGCAAAAGTAATAAAAAAAATAGAAATGTCAACACATATTTGAAATAAATTATAATATTAAAAAAAACATCTCTCCAACTCATAAAAATATCATCAAAATTAAACAAAAAATCCCTCCATTAATTACAACATTCCCTGATTTGATTTCAGAGTCCACATTTTCTTGCGGGAAGGGATTTTGTTTAATATTTTTGGCTTTTTGATTCATATTTTAACGTTTTTCGAATAAAAAATTTTTACAAAAATCAAATTAAAATGAAATATCAACACATATTTGAAATATATTATAATATTAATAAAACATCCTTCCTATTCATAATTATTACATCAAAATTAAAAAAATTCACTCCCACGATTAACTCTAATTAACAAATACAAAATTTCTTGTGGAATCTGTTTTTTCCCTTTTATGTTTATTTTATAAATTGTTTTTAAATAAACAAACCTTCACAAAATTAATAAAAAATTATAATATCAAAACATCTTTCGCAAAGATTATTTAACATCTTTATACATCATTCTATCACTGTTCTTCATTTTTTCTCCTTCCTTTATGACTTCGACAAATAATTATTATGGATTATACATTAAGAATGAAATGAACCAATGTTTTAAGATTTAGGAAAAGTTGTATTAAAACATACAATAAAAAAGGTGAGGATTTGTAAAATCTTTTAATCAACTTGCCGGCAAATTTCCTTTTTCTAATGCGGCTTTGAATTAAATAAAATTAAGATTTGAAACCTTAAAACTTATCCATACTTTTTTCCCCGGCGAAATATTCAAATCAATATAAGAATTTTTGCTGATTTTTGCAAAAATGGAAATACCTGCATCACATTCTAAAATTACAGAATCTAAATCTTCTGTTACTGAAACAACAATAGCCTCTAAACTATATCTTGCACTTGAAAGCAATTTAGCTTCGGAAACAATAATGTTTTCAGGTGGAATATAAACAAAACAGTCGTGATTAAAAATTGCAGGTCTCTCAATAGCTATTCTTTTAACATTGGTATTATCTATCAGTTCAATAGTATTCAAATCTCTGATTTTACATTGATAAATATTTTTAAATCCAAAAAATTTAGCCATAAAATTTGACACTGGAACTTCTGCTTGAAAGGACTGAGAGTTTGCAGTTAGTAAATTACCATTTTCAATAATACTGATTCTATCAGCAAGGTTAACGGCCTCCGCAGGATCGTGAGTAACATGAATAATTCCTACTCCGCTATCTTTAATTCTTTTTAAAATCTGTTTTAAATCTGTTTTAAGAATTGTATCTATGGCTGAAAAAGGTTCGTCCAGAAGTAAAAGTTCGGGTTGTTTCGTTAGACATCTGGCAAGAGCAACCCTTTGTTTTTCGCCACCCGACAAATTTGCAGGATAACGTTTTTCAAGATGTTCAATATTAGTAATTTGCATGTATTTTCTAACCAGAATATCTTTTTCTTTAGACGATAATTTCTTAAACTTAAGAGAATAATAAACATTTTGATATACGTTAAGATGAGGGAATAAAGCCAAATTTTGCAGCAGATAAGAGATATTACGTCGTTCGGGAGGCAGCTTAGTAATATCAATATTATTAAATATTACATTACCGGAAATTGGTTTTAAAAATCCTGCAATAATATTAAGCAAAAGAGTTTTCCCTGAACCTGATGGTCCAATTAAAATATGATATTCATTATTTTCAATTTTCAGGTTGACATTTTTCAATGAAAAAGTACCAATATTATATGATATATTTTTTAAATCTAACATTAACTTTTGTTTTTACTGAAATTTCCAAATAGATAATAAACAACAAATATCAAAAGGCATATTGTTATGAAAATCAAAGCAATAGGTTGAGCATATTCAAGTCCGTGAGTTGTAAATTTTTTATATATCAAAACAGGTGTAACAGTAGGAAAATAAGCCAACATAATCACTGCCCCAAATTCACTGATGCCTCTGGAAAACATTAAAATTATTCCGGCAAGAATTGATCGCCTTGAAAGGGGAATTGAAATTTTCAAAAAAGTTTGCCATCTGGTTGCTCCCAAATTTCTGGAGACTAATTCAAGTTCTTCAGGAATTTCTTTAAAACCTGTATATGCAGAAACAATCAGAAAAGGAACACTTACATAAGCCATTGCAATAGCAATTCCTAACGGAGAATCAATGAAATTTAATCCTATACTTGAAGCAAATTTTCCAACCGGATTATCCCGCGAAACTAAGCCCAACAATGCAATTCCAGCAGCAGAATGTGGTATCACAATTGGAATATTTACCAAACCCAATAAAATTGTTTTCATCCGTGATGTGGATTTACTGATTAAATAAGCCAATGGCACAGCAAAGAAAGCACATACAATCGTTGTTACGAATGAAATTAACAATGTCAGAAAAATGCTATTTCTAACTTCCGAATCTCTTGCGGTTGAAAATATTTTATCCATATCAGTGGCAAAATACATATTAATTATTGGAACTACAATAAACAATAATGCCACCGAACCAAGTAAGTAATTAATCAAATATTTAAAATCTTTTTCCACTTATTTTACTTCTTTGAAAATTTAAATTAAAAATATTCAATTAAAAAAAAACAAAACCATCTCTTTTAAAAATTTTTCCACCTTTTTCACTATCATTCAAAAATTCGACAAACTTTTTCACATACTCTTTTTTGTTACTGTTTTTTAAAACTGTGTAGGAATACAAAATAGTTTGACCGCATATAGTATTTTTTTGGTCATTTTCACTTTTAATATAAAAACAAGCCTTTGAGTAAAAATCATCATATTCAGGATTAGAAAGGTTAATCTGATCCGGTAACTCAATAAAATTCAAATTATGCTGTACAGCAACGGATTTATATATAATCAAATAATCAATATTTCCCGTTTCGAGCAAAGCGATTAAATCTACTTCCTTAGGTCGTAAAAAAGTATTTTTTTTATTTTTTAAATCCTCTGATAAACCATTTTTTTTATAATATAATTCTGCCAGCTCAAAAACAAAAAGCGATCGGTATCCACAAGGATCTGAATATGGATCCGAGCGTCCAAGACGTATTTTTTCCTGCATCAAAATCTCAAACCAATTGTCAGAATTAATTTTCTCCTTATCGGCAGAATTTTCTGTGTAACAAATTACAATAGAATTTGAAACCAAAATGCTGTTTCTATCCGAATATTCCGGTATCAGATAATTTTCAATAAGTTTATAATCTGAAACTGCAATTATATCGGGAGTTTTATTTAATTCCGTAATCCGTCTAACTGCCTCTAGACTTCCATAAGCCTCAATTTTTATTTTAATGCGGGGATTTTCTTTCTGAAAAGATTCTGCTATTTCTTCAAAGCTCCTAGCAAGACTCCCTGCACAATAAATTCTAAGTTCGTTATTATTATCATCTTTACAGGAAATTATTGTTAAAACAACTCCAAAAATAAATAAGCAGCTTTTAAATTTATGTTCAATAGTTTTCCAAATCATAGTAAAACTTTAATACACAAAAAAATGAAAATATATTCAAGTCTCAAAATAGAATTTTTTGTTTCATTTTAGCGTCAGGAATAATGCAGTAATTTTTTAATGGAATTTTATTTCGGTTTCTGGCAATAATTTTATAAAAATAGTCTCTTATCATACCGGGAATTATTTTAAATATCGTAAGAATTTTAAATGGCAGAGGGAGATTTTTTAAAATAAAAATTACAGCCTCAGATAATACAATAAATTTTGTGCCGTCGTAAACAATTACAGAATCAACATCAGGAATTAAACCTTTAAAATATTTGACGGAGTAATCGGAGTTAATTGCAGTTACACGGAATCTGTTTTGTTTGTCGAATTTCAAAACCAATCGCACAAACATATTGCACAACGGACAAAAACCATCATAAAAGACAATATAATTTTCCATATATTAATAACCGAATATGTCCCTGATAGTTTTATAATTATCAATAATTAAGCACGATTAAATTATACGGTAAAATTGTAATTGCTAATTTTTATAAAATATTACCCCTTCTAAAAAGATTTTAATGAACATCCAAGTCATTAATCATATAAATCAGATGGTCGAGAATATTAAAAATTTCCTGCATATATTCTTTCACAGCTTTAACACTACCAGGCAGACAGAAAATTATCGTCTTAGAAATAGTTCCGGCAATACTCCTGCTTAACATTGCTTTAGGATTAGATTGACCGTATTTCATTCGTACCATTTCCATAATACCAGGAATTTCTTTACTCAACAAAGGTTTTACTGCTTCAATGGTAATATCTTTTTGACTTACTCCTGTTCCTCCTGTAGTAAAAATCAAATCATATTCTCGACTGTGTGAAGAGATTATATCCTGCAACTTAAAAAAATCGTCAGGAATAACAACTTTTTCAACATTAACAGTTCTGTTGGAATTTTCAAAGAAATCCTGGACATACTTACTTAATTCTGCTCCACTTAAATCTTCATAAATCCCTTTACTTGCTCTATCGCTAAGAGTAATTACTAAAACTTTATAAGTTTTTGGAATGACACGAATTTCATCCCCAACCGATATTTTGCCGGTATTTAAAACTCTGGCAAAAACACCTTCTTTAGGCATAACACAATGACCTACAGCATTAAATATTGCACATCCCCCACCGTGACATTTTTTACCTTTTTGAGTTATCATTAACTTCACATCATTTATAGCGATGATGTCGAGCAGGTTTATTTTTTTAAAATCTATTCCCGACGTAGTAATATTTTCGGCAAAATCTCCGAATTTGAATTGTGAATTATATTCAACCGAAAACTTATCAATATCTTCTTTTGCCAGGAAACTCACCTGTCTGTGCCAATCTCCTCTGTGAGCATCACCAACAATGCCTTCAACATTAATTTCTGCATGAATAACTGGTTTTTTAACCGTTCCTTTTTCGGTAGATATATTTATTGATTCTATTTTAGCCATATATTTAAAATTTTGACAAAAGTAAACTATTTCTATAAAAACTCTAATAACATTTTACAAAAATTTTAAGGATATTTTAAGCAATACGATACAATGTTTTATATTTTAGTTTATTTTTGTAGCTGATAAATTTTAATAAAATGGAAAATAAAAAAATCAACCCTATTTTAATTTTAAGCATTACAGCCATTGTAATTAGTGTTATTGCTTTAATTGTAACTCTCAGAAAAAATGCAGACAACCCACAACAAAGTTCTACATCTCAATCAGTAAGTCTTGATTCAACAGTGAACATTGCTTATGTAAATTTAGACACACTATTACTTGAATATAAGTATGCTGTTAAATTAAATGAAGATTTACTTACCGAACAAGCAAAAGCCAAAGCGAAACTAGAAAGTAGGATGAAATCATTTGAAAAAAAATACAATGACTTTTCCGAAAAAATGAAATATGGAAGTTTCCTTTCTCAAGCCAGCATGGAATCACAGCAAAAAGAACTCTTGCAAGAACAAAACGAAATTGAAAAACTTAATCAAGACCTAACCAAACAACTTCTGGAAAAACAAGAAGCAATGAATAAAGAAATTTATGACACTGTTATGAATTTTATAAAAGAATTTAATAAAGACGGCAAATACATTTTAATACTTGGAAACGGTATGGGTAGCAACATCCTTTATGCAGAACCCGGAATGAATATTACTACTCCTGTATTAGACAGTTTAAATGCAAGATATGCCCGTTCGCAAAAGTCAAAATAAAATTAAATGGTTGTAGCCGGCAATTTTTTTTCAAGATATAAAAGTATTCCGAAAATTTTTGATAATCCCTGTTCTCCTAAAACAGGGATTATTGTTGTTATTCCTTGTTATAATGACCCTCATATTTTTAAAACATTAGAATCGCTTGAAAATAACAATTTTTCTTACCCTGATATTGATATCGAGGTAATTGTTGTTGTTAATTCTTCTATCAATACAAGAAATGAAATATTGAATATAAATAAAGAAATTTACAATAAGTTATCAAATCAGAATGACAGTAATTTTTATAAAAGATTTAAACTCTTGCCTTGCATTTTTGAAAATATTCCTAAAAAAATTGCCGGAGTAGGTTATGCAAGGAAGATTGGAATGGACGAAGCTTTGCGTCGCTTCGATGAAATAAATAATCCCGATGGTGTAATAATTTCGCTTGATGCTGATACTCTCGTTTCTAAAGAATATTTTGATACCATTATTTATGAATTCTATTTGCAAAGAAAACGGCAAGCATGTGTATTCCAATTTAACCATAACTTTGACGCTGAATTATATTCCGAAAAGGAAATAGAAGCATGTAAGAAATACGAAGCCTACCTCAGATATTTTAAATTATGCTTAAAATATTGCGGATATCCAACTCCTATCCACACTATTGGTTCATGCTTCGGAGTAAAAGCTCCAGAGTATGCAAAATCAGGAGGAATGTCGTGCAGACAGGGCGGTGAGGATTTCTATTTTCTTCATAAATTATCTACGTTAACAGAAATTGGAGAAATAAAAAAAATCATTGTATTTCCGTCTCCGCGAGTGTCGGACAGAGTACCTTTCGGCACAGGCCCGGCAGTAAAAAAAATAATTGAATATAAGGAATATAAAGTTTATAATTTTGAATTGTTTAAAATTTTAAAACTCTTTTATAATAATATTGAAGCATATTTCTTGCTGGAAAATCATAACATTTCGGAGATAATTCCTTCTGAAATAATTGAATTTACGAGCAAAGAAAAAATAATAAAATTGATTGAGGAAATTAAGTCTAATTGTAGTAATCTTAATAGTTTTAAAAAAAGATTTTTCTTTGTTTTCGATGCCTTTTTTATTATAAAATTTTTGAATTTCTGCAGTGAAAAATTTCAGAACCTTAAAAATCAAGAAATTTCAGAAGCAATATTTGTTCTCCTTTCTGAATTAAAAATAAATTACAGCACTAAAAATTATGATTATTTTGATGCTATAAAAAGAATTGACCTGGAAACATTATAATTTATTAACTGCTATAATAATCTCTAAAGTGATATAAATTATAAAATCCCTCTATGATAATTCGTATAAAAAAAAGACTGATTCACTTTAGGAATCAGTCTTATAAAAAATCACGAAAACAAAGACTAACTAATTCTAAATTCAATAACAGCGTGAGCAATAACATAAATATTGCCGGAAAGGTTACTAATTGTATAAGTAGTAGTTGTTGTACTCAGATTATCTACAACAATTGGATATTGTCCGGGAGCTACTGTAGGTTTTCCGTTTTTAATTGGAACTTGATTAGTGCCAACATATAAATGGTTTTGCAACATCAGGTAGTCATTGAATAAATTATACGTAATGGTAGCTGTTCCATTATGGTATGAAATATTTAGATAACCCACATGAATACCTTTAGAAAGATCGCACTGACCTGCTCCTGCCCAAACTTCAAAAGAATACTCTCCTTCGCTGATTGAATTAGTCCATCCCCATCTGTTAAACCCTAAATCTAAGAAACAGGTAGCATAATTGGAGCCATAAGCATAAGCAGTTTCTGTCCAAGTTTCGGGGTCTTCAGGAATTTCACAAGTTTGAGTACAATATTCAAAATACATTGCCCAACTTCCGCGGTTAACAAATTTATTTCCATTACCCCATGCTGTTGCCTGGTCCACAACAACATTACCATTGTATTTTATTACAACAGCGTGCGCTGCCACAACATAGCATTCAGGAAGTTCCTCAAGACTAATTCTATAGGTAACAGTCTGAACCGGAGAAGCAAAACTTTCTCCATAAGGAAATAGACCGATTCTCGGATTACCGGCATTATTTACCGGAACACCGGTTTTAGGTCCAACGTACAAATGAGTTTGAGTAATTAAATACCCGTTAGCTGAAGTGTAAGTTACATAAACATAATTTTCATCGTTGCCAACAGTTACAGTGCCGGCATCAATATTTTGCCCTGCAACCAAAGTTACAACAGAGGGTATGCCACAATAATCAACATTATCCAGATTTATTGATTTTAATGCCACTGGATTTATTTGATTATCTGACGCTAGATAGTTAGTTGTTTCATCATCTTTCTGACATGAAACAGCAAAAATGAGAATTGTCAAAATGCTTAAAATTCCCGTAATTCTTAAACTAAAGTTTTTCATAATTTAAAATTTAATTGATTAACTTAACTCTTTTAACAGAATATTATAATTTTTGATTAGACTATTTCTAATTTAGAAATTGTGAAAATTTCATTTAGAATCATTTTATATACATTGACAATATAAAATTAGACAAAAAAATTGTTTGACTGATTTTATTTTACATGTATTTTGTTGTAATATGTTTTAAGAGTTTATTTTCTAAAACATCGGCAATACGAGAAGTTATAGTCCGTCTAATTTCAAGATCTACAGGGACATTAGGGTCTTGATGAGCTTCATTAATTTTAGTTCCAACAATAATATCAATATGATCGCTTTCGAGGATAAGCTTTACAATTTGATCTGCAGGACCTTTTCCTGGACGATAATCGGGACCAAGATTTGAAAGAATTTTCCAGACTTTATTAAGGGTTAAAATGCCTTCAGTAACAAGGTCAATACCTTCCATATAAGATATAGGAGGCAATTCATTATCGGTAAATTCCAATGAATCAACAACTTTTAGATTTAATTCTCTTGAAATTATGTTAGTTGTAGTCCCTCCGCAAATAATTTTTTTACCGTCATAATTTTTAACAATTTCAGCAAGTTCTTTGTCAGAAGCAGCAGAAATTGGAGGTCCTGTAACGAGGAGCAATTTACGCGGCAACCTAAAATAAACACTAACACAGCTTGTATCATCCTTTAGCACATATCGGTCGTTTGCTACAGCTTTATTTACAATTTTTTCTGAAAGTTTCACTGCAGAAATTTTATCATCCATTTCAAGTACACTTTCAACATAAGAAATAATATTTTCCGTTTCCCACCCAAAAGGATATTTATCAGATCCCATACCTGATTGAGCTACTCCATCAGAAACAAGAACAATACGGTCGAATAATTTGGGATAAAAACTTGATATTGTAAGCTTTTTACCTTGCAATTCAGAGTTTTGTAGTTCTATAACTTGCCTTGAAAGATTAAGAACTTTGTTATTTCTAAAAACGATTACCGGAGGATTGTCGTATTCCAGAATGCTTACCTTTCCGTCAATTTCGAGGTCTAGTACAGTAAAAGTAGCATAAGAAATTCGTCTTTGACTGCATACCGGAAGAGTTTTCATAATTATTTCGGCTATTTTTTCTGGGTCGCGGTGTTCGACAGTAAAATTTAGAGCCATTGTAGCAGTTAAAGTTGCCAGAACATTTGCTTTTACACCGTGTCCCATGCCGTCGGAAAGAACAACAATTATACGTCTGTCTTCCTTAATTCTTTTTTTAAGGAACACATCTCCGCAAATTTTTTCATCATGATGATTAAGCTGCTTTGCTTCGACTTCTATATATAAATTTTTATTCATTGCGTTTTCCTGAATCTTTTTCAAATGATTTTATTATACTGTTAAGCATTTTTTCAGTTTCAGAAGCACCTTCGCCAAGTAAAAAACCTATTTGTTGAACCATTTTCAAGTTCTTCTCAATAACATCATTAATTCTGGCAATAATTTCTTCTTTTCTAACTTCAGGCTGCGATAAGTTTTTAAATACAGCTCCTATTATTTTTCCTTTTTTTATTGGGAAAACAGAAAGTGTTACAAATTTATTATTTATTTCAACGTCCTTATTTTCAAGGTTTTCGTTTTTATTTACCACAAAGCTGAAAAAATTAAAAATTTGAGGATCAAGCAGTGATTTAATGTCGGCTCCAACAAGTCCGGGAATAATTTCATTAATTTCAGCCGCTTCCTGTCCAATCAAATCAATAAATTTTTGATTTGATTGTATAATTTTATATTTATCGTCAATAATAACAACACTTGAAGGGATTTTTTCCAGAATTGCTTTAATCATACTTATCGCTTCCTTAGCATCTTCATGTTCTTTACGCAGTTTTGCTTCCGATTCTTCAAGTGCTTTTTGAGTTTCAGCAAGTTTTTGATTTGCGGAGGTTAATTTTTCAATAAAATCCTGGCGATTTTTTAAAGTGAAAGTAACACACATGTCAGGAATTACAAGGTCTCTGGCAACATCTCTCGCAAACTCGTAACAGTTATCATATCCGCAAGATTTACAGCCTATTTCCGAATAGTTTTCTTTATTCAAAAGTTTTAAAACTTCAATAATTTTAGTTTCAGGAGGTTCCGGTATTCTTTGATCATTTGCATTGAAATCAGCTTCTAATTCAATATCCGAGTACTTTCTAATTTCCTCTTCCCAAATTTTATAATCTATCAGAGAACTTCGTTTATTTGTATATTTTACGATAAGACTATGATTTGTAAGATAGCTTTTACGGTTAGTAGTACAAGGTCCCATTGCACATCCCTGACAGTAGAAAATATTCAAATGATGTTTAATTTCAGCATAATTTGCAAAATCGTCAACATCACGTTTAAAGGATTCCTGTCCTTCTCTTGTTACAATTAATTTTCCGGGAGTATGATCAATTTTTGCAGCGTCGAGAATCCCTCTACTTAATGGAAACAAAGATCCTAAAGAACCAATTGGAGGGTCAAATTCCGAGAACTCTACTGAATTTTCATAAATATTTTTAATCTTAAAAAGCTCTCTTAATTCTTCAAAACTTATAACCTCATTAACGAGATTTCCGTAGCGTTTAATTTCTTTTTTCTGAGCTAAACAAGGACTTATGCCAACAATTTTTATCTGGTCGCCATGAAGTTTTCTAACAACCTTAGCTGTGGCAATTAGCGGTGAAACGATTGGAATTAAAGATTCTACAATATGAGGTTGAAATTTTTCGATATAATCATAAACAGGAGGACAATTCGACCCGATGTAATATTTCCCTTTAAAATTCTCGAGTATCTGTTTGTATTTTATTGCAACAAGATCTGCCCCAAAGCTAATTTCATTAACAAAACTAAATCCGAGGGCACGAATCATTCCCACAAAATTTCGATAATCCAGAATATCAGGAAATTCAGAAGCTATTGAAGGATCAACTATTGCAACAGTTTGCTCATTTTTTTCGAGAATTTCCAGAACGGAATTTATGGAAGACAAATACGATATTGCACCGGGACCGCAATTTGTGTAACAATTTCCGCAAGCAATACACCAGTTATTATTTACCTGTATTTCTCCGTTTTTTTTATTTATACTTATTGCTTTTGTGGGACATGCTCTAAGACAGGCATAGCAGTAAGTACATTTATTTTTATCAACAGTTATGATTTTCATATCAATCCTTATTTAGCAAAAAAGTTTCGAGAATAGCCACAGCTTTAGCCGGAGTTATTTCGGTAAAAAGTTGTTCATCAACCATAATTACCGGACCTTTACTGCATTTTCCCATGCAATGACCTCCCTGAAGATGAACCTTTTCATCAAGAGAATTTATTCTTACATATTCTTGCAATGCCGAAACAACATCTCTATTTTTACGGCTAAAACAAGACGATCCGAGACAAATTGTTACAACAGTTTTCTTTTCCATAATTACTTTCTTCCGATGCTATAATAAACAAAACCTCTTTGTCTTAATTCTTGAGGTTCATAAATATTTCTACCATCAAAGATTACTTTATTTTTCATTTTTTGCATTTTTGGATAATTTAAAATTCTGAATTCAGTCCATTCAGTAACCAAAAACATTGCATCAGCATCTTCAAGGGCAAGATATGGGTCTTCAACGTAGTTAATTTTGTTTCCGAGTATGCGTTTTGCTTCGTGCATAGCAACAGGGTCATAAGCAAATATTTGAGCTCCGGCATCTATCAAATTTTGTATCAAAACCAAAGACGGAGCCTCACGCATATCATCTGTATTGGGCTTGAATGATAAACCCCAAATAGCAAATTTTTTGTTTTTCAAATCACCGTTAAAGTGCTTCAAAGCTTTGCGATAGAGTGTACTTTTTTGAGTATTATTAACATCTTCAACGGCTTTTAGAATTTTCAAAGAATAATTATACTCTTCGGCAGTTTTAATCAAAGCTTTCACGTCTTTTGGGAAACAAGAACCTCCATAGCCTGTACCGGCATAAATAAAGTATGGACCGATTCTATGGTCTGAACCAATGCCTTTACGAACAGAATTTATATCTGCACCAACTAATTCGCAAAAATTAGCGATATCGTTCATAAAAGATATTTTTGTTGCCAGCATTGCATTTGCAGCATATTTTGTTAATTCAGCCGAAGGAATATCCATATAAATTATCGGATGACCGTTGAGGACAAAAGGTTTATAAAGTCTGTCCATAATTTCTTTAGCTCTTTCCGAATCAGTTCCAACCACAATTCTATCAGGATGAAGACAATCTTCAATGGCATCGCCCTCTTTAAGAAATTCGGGGTTTGAGGCTACATCAAATTCTATGTTCACTCCTCTTTTTTGAATTTCTTCTTTAATTGCCATTCTCACTTTTTCGCTTGTTCCAATGGGGACAGTGCTTTTGGTAACAACAACCATATAATTATTTATATGTTTACCAATTTCACGAGCAACACCGAGCACATATTGCAAATCGGCACTACCGTCTTCGTCGGGAGGTGTTCCTACTGCAATAAAGCAAGCATCAGCATCAACAATACTTTCCTTAAGACTCGTTGTAAAACTTAATCTGCCTTTTTCTACATTTCTTTTCACCATTTCTTCGAGTCCAGGTTCCCAGATTGGCATAATACCTTTTTTGAGTTTCTCGATTTTTGCTTCGTCTATATCCACGCAGGATGTTATAATTCCCATCTCAGCGAAACAAGTGCCTGATACTAATCCTACATAACCGGTTCCAATAATTGATATTTTCATAGTTTAATATATTAGCTCGTTAACAATTTTAAAATCTTCCTGTAAATCTGTTTCTCGTAAGTTATGAACATCATTATAAAGATTAACTCTTTTATGAAAATATAATTCAACTAGTTCGCCTTTTTTAGGCGTAAAATCCTCAGAAAAAATCACCTGCACAAACATTTCCTGATTGTCAACCACTGCAAGACATTTTGCTTCAGATTGATTTTGTTTTAATCTGGCTGCATAGGTGCCTGTGGGAGGTAAAAGTTTATCTTTTTCTTCAATTTCAACAAAGTAGTATTTACTCAAACTTCTGATATTTCCAAAAATAAAATACTGATGATTAAGATAAGCATTTGCTCTCATTATATGCCCTTCGGAAATAGCTTTTCGAATTCGCGTTGAACTAACGGCTTCGTTTTCTATGTCCTGTTCGGGAATTTCTTCCACTTTAAAGTTTTTTTCGCCTGCAAGTTTATAAAGATAAGAATAATCTCCTTCTCTATTATGTCCGAAATGATGATTAAAACCCACTATTATGATTTTTGCTCCCAATTTTTCAAGAAGAATTTTGTTTACAAAATCGTGAGAAGTAGTTTTGGAAAATTCAAGTGTAAAATTGATAATAAATAAACGATCCAACCCTGCTTCCTGAAGGAGATGTATTTTTTCTCTTTGCGTATTAATAAGTTTCAGGTCCTTTGTTTTATCCGGAAAAAGAACTTTACGAGGATGAGGATGAAAAGTTATTAGGACACTTTCACCGTCAATCTCTGCAGCAAGTTGTTTTAATCTGTTAATAATAACCATGTGCCCTATATGGACACCATCAAAAGTTCCTGTAGTAACAACAGGATTTTTTATTTTGTCGAAATCATCGAAACTATAATGTACCTTCATTATTAATATTTTCTTTAACAAAATAAGCAACTTTTTCGAGAGAAGTAATCATATCATAATTTTCGATATACACATCTTCGGGGACTCTCAAAGTTACTGATGTAAAATTTAATATTCCTTTTATTCCGGCATAAACTAATTGGTCGGTAATATCCTGAGCTCCCGCCGGCGAAAGAGTTAGAATTGCAATTTTAGCATCGGTTTCATTGATTATCAGGTCTAAATTATCAACGTGATAACTTTTTATTCCGGAAATAATTCTATCAACCTTGCTAGAATCAATATCAAAAGCCGCAACAATTTCTATATTACTTCTTTTGATACTGAAATAATTACTAATAGCTTTACCGAGATGTCCCATTCCGATAATTACAGCATTTATTTTATTGTCTCCATCAAGGATTTTGCTAATAACTTCTATTAACTCTTTTATGCTGTACCCTTTTCTCTGAGTTCCGGTATAACCGATTAGCATAATATCTCTACGCACTTGTTCGGGCGTAAGATGTAGTGCAGCAGCAAGTTCGTGGGAATACAAATATTCTTCTTGCTGTTCGAGTTTTTCCAATAAATATCTCCTATACTTACTTAATCTTTCTATTGTTTTTTCAGGTAACATAAAAATTTATTTTTGCAAAGTTATAATTACTTTTGTTCCAATGTTAATTTCACTTTCAAGTTTTATTTCGGCATTATAATTCGACAGAATTTTTTTAACTATTGATAAACCTAATCCGCTACCGGAAATATTTTGTGTAAACTCATTTTTTATTCTCACAAACTCATTAAAAAGCTTTTTCTGGTCTTCTTCGGAGATTCCTATTCCGGTATCTTTAATCACGATAGTAATGTTTTTATCATCTTCTTTAATACAGCAATCAACACTACCACCTTCTTTATTATATTTAATTGCGTTAGAGAGTAAATTATTAAAGACTATTTCTATATCAGTTTGGTCAATTTTATAAATAACGGGATTTTCGGAGCAAAGAGAAATTTTAATTTCCTTTTGAATTGCAAGAGGTTTAACTGTTGCAATACATAATTTTAATGATTCTACAAGATCAACGTCCTGAATATTTTTTGCAGTTTGCCCGGATTCTACTTTTGTAAAATCGAGAAGGTCGAGAATCATGTTTTTCATTGCATTAAGGCGTTCTAAAGATCTGTCAATAATAGGGATATAATCATTGACATTATCCCCCATTTTCTTTTCTTTAATCATTTTCAGGTATGCCTCAACTGCATTCACAGGAGCTTTAAGTTCGTGTGACAACAAAGACAAGAACTGAAAACGTATTTGTTTTCCTGCTTGATTAAGTTTTGTTGTCATTTTTCTTAAAAATAACTGCTTGGTTATATTTTCCACAGAAGATCTAAGTTCCTGAGGAGTAAAAGGTTTTGGAACAAAGTCAATTGCACCGTCTTTTGTTGCTTTAACTGCAAGTTCCAGCGATGCATAGGAAGTTATCATTACAACCTTACTGTCAATAGCATTTTGATTGATAAATTCCAGCACATTTATTCCTTGTATTCCCGGAAGTTTGTTATCTAAGAGTACTATGTCAAATTTTTCATTTTTCAGAAAATCTATGGCTATTTCACCGGTTTCGGCTTCAACAACGTTAAAACCGATAGGCTCGTCCATAAAAGGATAATCAACTTCGAATTTTTCTAAAATTCGTTTAACTCCCGAACGGATTCCTGGTTCATCATCTACGACGAGTATGTTTAATTTTTCCATACTGCAAATATTTAAAGTTTCAACAATTTTTTCAGTTCCTCGGCAATATTTTCGGATTGAACACCTTTTTCGAGATATAAATCGGCTTTAACCCAGGATGTACTGTTATCAAATGAATAGCCTGTTTCAGAGGCTACATTAGTAGTAATTATTACCGGCATCTGCGGATAAAGCTTTTTTACTTTATAAGCAAGCACAAATCCGCTATCGTCATTTTCCATCATCAAATCAAAAACACAGGCATCGAATCCTCCTGCCGCAATAATTTCTTCGGCTTGTTTTTGGTTCGAAGCACTTAATGTTTCGAAGCCTGCGGTTTCAAGCCTGAATTTTGTTATAAACAGATAATCGAAATCATCATCAGCTATTAAGACTACTTTTTTCTTCATTGTTCCAAATTTTTATTTAATGGTAATGTTACAATAAAGCTGGTACCTGTTGGTCCTTTAGTTTTATCGTAATTTGACTCAATATCAATTCTTCCTTTGTGCATTTTAACTATGCCATAAGTTGTTGGCAAGCCTAATCCAGTTCCTTTCCCCAAAGGTTTTGTAGTAAAAAATGGTGTAAACAGTTTATCCATGTGTTCTGGAGCAATGCCAGTACCTGTGTCGGATATTTTTATTTCAACTTCGTTGTTGTTGTTTGACAAAACAATACTCAAATCACCTCCGTCAGGCATAGCTTCCACAGCATTTTTAATAATATTTGTGATAGCCTGAGTCATCTGTTCCTTATCAATATTGAAATCATGAATTGTTAAAAAGTTTTTTATCTTTACATTTATATTTTCGGGAATAACGACAGATCTAACACAGGATTGTATAAATTCATGAATATCAACATTTGCGAAAGCTACTTTATTTTTACGAGCGAAATTTAACAAACCTCCAACAATTTTTTTACAACGTTCGGCTTGTTCGCCAATAAGTTTGATGTCGTTATAATACGGATTTTGTTCATCGAGTTCGTCAAGAAGAATATTGGCATACATGATAACCACGCCTAAAGGATTATTAAGTTCGTGAGCTATTCCTGCAGATAATTGACCAAGGTGAGCAAGTTTTTCGCTTTGCTTAAGAGCTTGCTGCATAGATTCTAATTTTGTATTTTTAAAATTCAGTTCATTAACTAAATTTTTGAGTTGTTCCAGAGTGTAGGGCAAACACATGTCAATTTCTGCAAGACCTCTTAATACTGCAATAGCGTGTTCTTCGCAAGATTCATATCCGCAAGCATGACAATCGAGACGATCGCGTTCGTCGGTTTTCCCCATGAGGATATAAATGCTTTCTATTTCCTCTTTAGTTGGCATTTTCACTCTACTGTCATCGGGGCTGAATTTTCTGGAAAGGTCAAGGGTTTTAAATCTTTCCATATAATTTTGCCATTCTTTCCAATTTAAATTTTCGAGTTTTTGTCTAACGTATCGGGTAACGTATGCCTGATTCTCAAATTTTTTACCTTCAGTAAACATTCCAGGTCCCATTATACAACCGTCACAACATAACAATTCCAGATGGTGATCGTTGATAAGACCGTTTTCAAATTCGGTAATGGCATCCTTAAAATTTACACGTCCCTCAGCAACAATTATATTGCCCTGTATTAAATTTTCCTGAATTTGCACAGTATTAAGCAGCCCTCTGTTAACCGGGAAAATCGAGCCGCGACCTCCGTGAGGTGGGTCAAAATCTGATGGGGTAATGTTTTCGGCAGATATTTTTTTAATGTGAAACATTCTGCGTAACTCTCGAAAAGTCAGTACATTATCGGGGCTATCAGATTCATTCTTTTTAGCAATGCAGGGACCAATAAAAACTACTCTTGAATCATGCCCATACAGTTCTTTTATAACTCTTACTATTGCCATCACAGGAGAAACTACCGGAGCAAGATTATCTGTCAAATGAGGATGATATTTAGTAATATAACCAACAATTGCGGGACAATCACTTGAAATATATTTTTTCTCGGTTTCGTTTTGTATAAGTTCTTTATATTTTTCGGCAACTAAATCAGCTCCAAAAGAAACTTCAACTACTTTCTGAAATCCCAGACTTCGAATCATGCCTACCACAACTTTATAATCTTCGATTTCCTTAAATTCTGCCGGAAAAGATGGAGCTAAGCAAGCAATAACATTTTTTGCCGAAGCCAAAAGTTCGAGAACTTCAGTTTGTTCGTTATAGAAACTTTTTGCATCGCGGGTACAAACTTTTACACAATTTCCGCAAGCGATACATCTTTCGGGAATAACATTTGCTTGCCCGTTTTGCATACTAATTGCTTTTGCAGGGCATTCTCTAATACAAGTATAACAGGTTTTGCACCTGTCAGAAATTGTAAATACCAGTGGAACTTTATTATTATTATTTAACTCGATCATTTTTGTTTCAAATTATTGTTTTTATAAGCTTTAATAAATGGATTTTTAGATGCTGTATCACTGTTATTTGTTTCGTCATAATCAAGAATCAGTTTTTTAATTTTTTTGAATTTATCAGGATCATCATCTTGCAACTGAACGCAACCGTCAGCGCAGGCATTTTCACATAAACGCAATTCAACGAACAAATAATTTCCGGAAAGGATGTCTTCTACTTTTTCTTTCAATGCTGGTATTCCGTGTATTGAAGCAATAGTATATTTTTGGTTATTCAGTTCAAAAGTAAACTCTATAAAATTTTTTTCGTTTTTTATTTCAAATAATTTTTTCGGATACGATTTTTGATTCAGGTAAAGCAGTTCGCGGATTAAAGTTTCGGAAATACCGCCTTTTGTTTCAAAGAGAGCACCTGCAGAAGTGTCGCTATTAGAAGGATTGTCTGGAATTTGTTTTCTTGAATATGGAAATTCTATACCATAAGTATTAAATAATTTCAATAATTCATTAGAGCTTATAACAATATCAATATCAGGCACACCTTTGGTTGTATTTGAAGATTGAACAGCTTCATATTTATTTGCCACGCATGGAGTAACAACTGTCATTAAAACATTAGAATCATCCGATTTCTTAAAAAATTTTGCTAAAATTTGCTGTGGTGATGGAATAGATGTAAGTAATGGTGCCAATTCCGACAACTCACTTTTTATATATTTTTTTGTTGCCGGACAATCTGTTACAATCAGAGTTTTATTAGATTTATCCTTAAAATGATTTAAAATTTTGACTGCATTTTCATAAACAAAAATTTCATTTCCCGGCGACAAAGTAATAACCTTATCAAATCCTATATCCTTTAAAGCTCCTACAATATTATTACGACAGTCTGTAAATTTTTTAATTCCGTAAAAATTAGAAATATCAGCAATAGTTGAATTTGAAATAACAATTACTTTTTCTTTTTCTGTATAGTTTAATTTGTCAATAAGGTTTTGCACATAACTTTTCTCGATAATTGCACCGGTTGGGCAATATTTGATACATAATCCGCAATGAATACAATTAGAATAAAACAATCCTTTCTTAAAAATTGTTTCAATTTCAATATTTTTACCTCGGTTAACAATATCAATTGACGAAATTCCGAGTACTTCTTCACAGATTCTCACACATCTACCGCAAAGAATGCATTTAGACATTTCACGTAATATTCCCGGGCTTGAGCGGTCTGATTTTGATTTTTTTGGTTCTCCATGAAAAGAACGTTCTGTAATGTTTAAGCTTTCGGCAATTTGATGGAGTTCACAATTTGATCTTTTATCGCAATATAAACAGTTATCAGGGTGGTTGGAAAGGAGTAAATTTACAATTATTCTTCTGGCATTAATCACTTTGTTACTGTGCGTAGAAATATTCATACCTTCTCTTACTGGAGTTGAGCAAGAAGGTACAAGCTCGTTAGTATCTTTCAGCTCTACGACACACAATCTGCAAGCACCTGTGGGACTCAAGCCCGGCACATTGCAAAGAGTAGGAATATTTATTCCAATTCGTCTCAAGACATCCAGAATTTTTTCGTTATTGGATACCTTAACTTTTTTATTATTTATTGTAATTGTAAACTCCATAAAAATTAAATTATGTTTACTGCATTAAACTTGCAGATTTTAAAACAATTTCCGCACTTAATACATCTTTCCTGAACAATAAAATGAGCTGAATGTAAACTTCCAATAATTGCATCTGCGGGGCATCTTTTTACACACAAGCCGCAACCGACACAATTTTCGATGTTAATGCTGTACAATTTCAAATCTCTGCAAACGCCAGCATCACATTTTTTCTCATAAATATGTTCTTCGAATTCATTACGAAAATACTTAAGTCCTGT
The DNA here is from genome assembly GCA_937982115.1 of uncultured Bacteroidales bacterium. Taxonomy (GTDB): domain Bacteria; phylum Bacteroidota; class Bacteroidia; order Bacteroidales; family ML635J-15; genus Bact-19. Next base: position 24,720 of record CALJNE010000051.1, read on the forward strand.
AAGTATTGAATTTGGTGCATTTTGTCCTAATCCACAGAGAGAAGTTTCCTGCATTACTACAGCAATTTCTTCTAATTGAGTAACGCCCTTAAATCTTTGCAAAGTTTCGTGTTTAGAGGTTGTTACGGGGCGTTCGGAAATTCTTTTCAGGATATCATAAAGGACTCTTGTACCTTCACGACAGGGGATACATTTTCCACAACTTTCATTTACGTCAAAATCCAGAAAATATTTACATACATCAACGATGCAATTACTTTTATTTAAAACCACAAAACTTCCAGCACCGAACCAAATATCATTAGATTTATTCTTTGAGTCATTGAATACAAGTTTTTCATAAAACTTATCAGGATGAACAAAACCCCCGGATGGTCCGCCTATATGAACTGCTTTTATAGAATTTAAACTTTCATCATCACAAACCGCAGTAAGTACATCAGCGATATTTGTACCAAGTTCAATTTCATAGACTCCGGGATAGTCAACCTTTCCGCTTATGGTAAACAATTTAGTTCCATAGGAAGATTTAACGCCAGTTTGTTTAAAACTTTCAGCTCCGTTTAATATAATGAAAGGTATATTAAAAATTGTCTCAACATTATTTACGACAGTTGGTTTTTCGAGAAAACCTTTATCAGAAGGATAAGGAGGTTTTGGTTTAGGCATTCCTCTTGAACCTTCCAGTGAAGATATCAGGGCAGTTTCTTCGCCACAAACATAAGCTACAGGTCCGGTAACAATTTCTATATTCAAGTTTATTCCGCTACCGAAAATATCATCTCCGAATAAGCCGGCAGATTTTGTTTGCTCGATAGCTTTTTTGAGCCGGTCAATTGCAAGTGTATATGTATTTCTGACGTAAATTATTGCTTTAGATGCATTAATGGCATAAGCACCTATCAACATCCCTTCAATAAGTCGAAAGGGGTCTGTTTCAATAAGCATACGCCCAGCAACAGAACCGGGGTCGGATTCGTCGGCATTACAAATAAAATATTTAGGGTTATTATTATTTTCGAGAGCTTTTCTCCACTTTTTGCCTGTAAAGAATCCACCACCTCCTCTCCCCTTCAACTCACTATTTTCGATGATTGAACAAACTTCATTAGGCGTAAGTTTAGTTAATACCTTAGCAAAAGCCTTAAATCCGTTTTTAGCAAAATAATCAGTTATAGAAATCGGGCTATATGTATTGATAGGTTTTAGGATATTTCGTTTTTGAATTTTTAATTGTTTTAAGGAAAAGAAATCCGGTACTTCCGGCCATGAATTATATTTTTCGTCATAAATTTGAGCAAGTATTAGCTTCGTGTCCGGCAAGAAATGATTTAAGATGCTGTCGAAAACAGAGAAAACTTCATAATAATAAAGATTTTTCAACAGAATCAATGTACGGCCTGGGATTTTCACACCAATAACAGGGTCGAAGGAACAAAGTCCCGGGCATGAAGTTTCAACAATTTTTATTTTAATTGAATTTTCATTGCTATACTTTTCGATGTAGCTTATAGTATCGTCAATTCCGGCAATTACGCTACAAGTGCTCCGAAAAGCAAAAACAACCGGGATATCAAGGTTTATATCCCTATTAAATTTGTTAATTTCGGATAATTCCGTTGCTTTAAAAAGATAGTTATATGTTATATCTTTTAAATTCATTTTAACCCTTGAATTATTTTTAATAAATCTGTTTTTGTAACCTTAGTATAATATTTATCATTAACTTTAACTACGGGAGAGTTAGCACAACCTCCCAGACAAGGAACTAATTCGAGAGTAATTTTGCCATCAGCAGAAGTTTCTCCGTCTTTTAAACTTGTAAGTTTAGTGAATTCATTAATTAGATTTTCAGAAGAATTAATGTGGCAAGCTACTCCTGAGCAAAGATTTACTATATATTTTCCTCTTGGTTTAAATCGAAATTGGCTATAAAAAGATGCTATTCCGTAGATTTTACCGGGTTGAATTCCAATTTTTTTACTGAGTTCGTGAATAAAATCATTATCAAGATAGCCGTATTTATCCTGAAATTCTTGCAGAATTTTCAACAATTCTGTTTTAGAAACCGATGCGGGCAAATTCTTTAAAAATTCTTCCATAAAATCTTTTTTGCAAATATAACAAATTGTTACAAAAAAAACAATGTTATTTTAATAACAATTATTTTTTTTTATTATTTTATTCATCGGAAAATTTAATTTTGTCTTATAAATGCTATAAAAATGCAACAAACTAAGTATTACACGATAAAAGAGCTTGAGAATTTCACAGGCATTAATGCACATACTATACGAGCCTGGGAAAAAAGATATTCTATTATTAAACCAATAAGGTCTGACAATAATTTTCGATTATACACACTGAACGACTTAAAATTACTTATAAAACTTAATTTTTTAACGGAATGCGGATATAAAATCAGTAAGCTGTGTCAGCTATCGCAACAAAATATTGAAAATCTCTTCAAAAATGAGTTCACAAACGAAGAGAATATGAATAAAGACTTAACATCATTATTATTAAGCATTATTGAAAAAGACGATGATGAATTCGAAGAGAAATTACTGGCACAAGCTCAAAAATTACTTCCAGCAGAACTTATTACCAACGTGTTAGAACCACTGCGTACAAGATTGCAAAAACTTTGGTTAATATCAAAAAATGAAGAACAATTTTACCAAAACTATATCCTTAATAAACTTTTCATTCTAACAATCAGAATTGCCGAATTGGAAAAAAAATCCGGCAGAAAAACCAAATCAATCCTAATCTTTAATTCAGATAAAAATCAAATTCCTCTACGACTTGCTTTTGTTTATTATATTGCACTTTCAAAGAATTACAAGTCCTATTTTTTGATTAAAACAACTCCGGTAGAATACCTCTATGAGCTTAAAGGAAAAATTGAACCTGACATTGTTTTCACAGAGTTTAATGATAATATTAGTGAAAAAAAGTTTTTGAAATATGTAGAAGCTCTTGAAGAGTGCTTTCCTACAGCAAAAAATATTGTATCTGGATTTAAAGCAAAAAATTACTGGAAATTAATTCCGAACAAGGTTTATTATGTTTTTTCTATTGATGTTTTTAAGAAAGTTCTTTAGTTGGTTGGTTGGTTAGTTAGATAGTTAGTCAGTTAGTTAGTTGATTAGTTAGTCAGTTAGTTAGTTAGTCAGTTAATTAGTTAGTTAGTTAGTTAGTTGGTTGGTTGGTTGGTTGGGGGTTAGTTTTTTGACAGGGTGGTTTCAGGAGAAATGTTCTGATTTATAGTATTTTATGTTATATTACAAAATTGTTTCATTAAATACATTTAAACAAATTATTTTGAACTTTTAATCTAAACGAAAAAAAAGAAAGGCTATATAATCCAGCCGCAAAAAATGACATTTAATTCTTATTAAAAAACAAACTCAATATCCGATTAATGATTCAAACCTAAATTCTGAAAATCTGTCTTCATTTTTCCAATATCTTTTAATATGTACAAATTGTTCGTTTATTTTTGATACTTTTCGAAGTAACTTTTCATATATTTTTTCCATCTGCACAAATTTAAACCAAACTAAATTATTGCAAATTAATTTTGACAATTCATAGTTTGTTTTCTCCGACAAGAAAGAAGAAAAAAAATTTAAATATAATTGTAAATATTTTGTTGCAACACCCCTAAATTTAAATGTAATTGTTTTATTTAGTTCTTTTGTTTTATCATCATAAAAGACTTTCTTTACTTCATTACCATAAATTGATTTTTCATTCATACAAATCGCTTTTTTTATTCCATTATTTTCAATAAACTTCGTAAAATTCTCATTCATGGAATATATGATTTGTGCGTTTTTATTAAAACTTCTTTCGAGAACTCTGTCTAAATCACGTTCATCATAATTCCCGATTTTCACAGTTTTGGAATAAATGTAACTTGTATTCCCATAAGAAACAAAATTAGTTTTGCCAGCCTTTCTTTTTAAATTCATATTATAGGCCTGAATTTTTCTGCCCTTTTGACTAAAGTTTTTTTCAATATGTTTAAGATAAATCATTTCATCAACCTGGCGAAACTCGTGTGAATATGTTGTAAAAAGTTTATGTCTCCAATCAAAAGCTGTTTGAGTACAAATCCCTAATTTTTCTCTTAATTCTTTTATTGTCAGTTTTCCCAGCTTTGAAACTACTGAAAAATATTCAAGAAACTTTACTCTTTTATTCAAATAGTGTATTGTAGTACCAGTCGTTGGGATAAAAGTTCGTTTGCAATTTTTACATTTATACCGATGCAGATGTTTATATTTTCCGTGTTTAATAATATTATAGCTTTTACAATAAATACAATAATCAACTTTTAAGTCAGCAGATAATTTTTCAAGATTTTGGAGTTCAATGAGGAAGTAATTTGATTGAATAGAGTTTGAATTATTCATAAAATAAAATTAACCACAAAAATACAGAATATTTGGAAAAATCTAAACATTTTACTGTCTTTTTTTATTTACTCGTTAATTAATTTTAATTTTGCCAAAACAAAAAATGCTTTATTATGAAACTATTAGATTCTAAAACTGTTCTCGTTACCGGTGCGGCTCGTGGTATCGGTAGAGCAATTGCTATTGAGTGTGCTAAACATGGGGCTGACATCGCTTTCACCGACATCGTTGATGACGACAATTTGAGAAGTCTCGAAAAACAACTTTCTGAAATAGGTGTTAAAGCAAAAGCCTATGTATCTAATGCTGCTGATTTCAATCAAACTCAGCAAACTGTTGATGAAATTGTCAGCGATTTCGGAAAAATTGATGTTTTAGTTAATAATGCCGGTATTACTCGTGATAGTCTTTTAATGAGAATGACTGAAGAACAGTGGGATTTAGTAATAAATGTTAATCTCAAATCTGTTTTTAATTACACTAAGGCTGTTCAAAAAACGATGCTAAAGCAACGTAGTGGAAGTATTATTAATATGAGTTCTGTTGTAGGAGTTTCAGGTAATGCAGGGCAAGCAAATTATTCTGCTTCCAAAGCCGGTATTATTGGTTTCACAAAATCTATTGCAAAAGAATTAGGCCCAAGAAACATCAGATGTAATGCTATTGCTCCCGGATTTATTGAGACCGAAATGACAAAGGCAATTCCGGAAGATGCTCGTAAAGAGTGGGCTGAAAAAATACCTATGCGTAGAGCAGGGCAACCTGAAGATGTTGCAAATTTAGTTATTTTCCTGGGTTCGGATTTGTCTTCTTATATCTCGGGGCAAGTTATTAATGTTTGTGGGGCAATGTTAACTTAGTGAAAATTGAAACTTTATTTCCAATATCCATATTACTTTGTTTTACTTGCTGCCCTTGTGGCAGCAGGTTTAACGTTTTTATTGTATAAAAATGACAAACTATTTAAAGACCTTTCCAGAAATATAAAATTTTTGTTATCTACATTGAGGTTTTTATTCATTTTCATTATCATTCTACTCCTTTTAAATCCGGTTTACAAGTCAACACGAAAAAATTTTTTAAAACCTTTAGTTGTAATTGCTCAGGACAATTCCCAATCAATCCTT
>CALJNE010000052.1 GCA_937982115.1 uncultured Bacteroidales bacterium
TAAAACTTTGGACTGTTACAATAAGGACAATTTGTAACTTCCAAAACGGAAGTGTAAAGATTAACAAGCCTTTTATCGTAAAGTTCAGATGGCATTAGTAAGATTTTTTGCAAAAATAAAATTTTTCCACAATATTTTGTATTAAAGTATTAAATTTTGATGAAACTTTTTTCTTAATTCAAATCGCAAATTATATCAGCCTCTCAGATTTTTTTGAACTTCAGTTTATAAATAATAGTTAATAACTCAGTCAAAATTTTTCCACTATTTTCAGAATCACAGTACATATTTCTTAGAAAAATCTTTACTGAAAAAAACCTAAAAAAGCCAATAACTTGTTCTTATTGAATTTTGAGTGGTTTTTAATCCTTTTATTGGGGAGCAGTGAAAATTTTTCCACATTTTTCTGTATTAAAGCACATCATTTCTGTTAAAACTTTTTTCGAATTCAAATATGTGAATAATATCCGACAACTCTCGTTTCTGTAGATACACTTGAATAATAAGGTTTACAAATACTTAAAAATTACACAATTTTTTGTATTACAGTAATAAATTTGCAATCATGCTCCGCCAAAATTTCAATCCCATTACCTTTATTTAAAAGATTTTTTATTTTTGCAAATCTCTATTATCTTTGCAAAAACCTCTAATTCATTAAAAAAATGAAAAACAGAAATTTATTTCTATTATTGATTGTTTTAATTCCATTTTTATCTTATGCACAATCCAAAAGCGGAAAAATCATTATTCTTCACACTAATGATTTGCACAGTAATTTAACTGGATTTGGACCCGAAATTGAATATACTCCTTGTTTAGTTAGAGATGATAACACTTATGGTGGATTTAGCAGGATTGCTGCCGTCATTCAAAATGAAAGACGCAGTTTTCCTGATCAAGTTATTGTTTTAGATGCCGGAGATTTTTTGATGGGAACTTTTTTTCACTTGTTTGAACAGGATCATGGGTTTCAATTAGGATTAATGAAAAAGATGGGTTATGATGTTGTCTCTATTGGTAATCATGAATTTGATTTTGGACCGGAAGCATTGGCTAAAATTATTAATTCTACTCTTAACAATTATGGAGAAATACCGGCTTTAACACTTGCTAATATTGAATTTTCTAAAAAATCAAACAAAGATGATGCTTTAGAAGATTTATACAATAAGGGCATTATAAATCCTTACACAATTATTGAGCGAGGAGGAATAAGAATTGGTGTTTTTGGTTTATTAGGAGTTGATGCAGACAATGTTTCTCCCTATAAAAAACCTTTGAAAGTTAATAATCGAATAAAGAAAGCAAAACAAATTGTCAAGGTTTTAAGGACTAAGGAAAATGTAGATTTGATTATTTGTCTTTCACATTGCGGAGTAGCCTATGATTCAAAATCAGGTAAGTGGTCTGGTGAAGATGTTGAGTTGGCTGAAAAAGTTAAAGGAATTGATATAATTGTCGGGGGACATACTCATCATGAGATAATGGATCCTATAGTTATAAATAACACATACATATTACAAACCGGTTCACAAGGTAAAAAAATTGGCAGGTTAGAGATCAATTTGAACCAGGGTAAAATTGCAAATGCTAAATATCAATTGATAAATATTGATGACAACATCTATGGAGACTGCAAAATTCATCAGGAAATTGCCGGACGTATTAAATTAATTGATGATGAGTTACTAAAACCTATGGGATTAGGTTACTTCAGACCACTTGCAGAAACTAATTTCGAGTTGGAATCCAGTGAGCAACAAAATCTCGACAGTACAAATTTAGGACCTTTCATAGCCGATGCTTTAAAATATTATATAAATAATTATAGTCCGGTTAAAACGGACATTACTATGGTAGCTGCAGGAGTGATCAGAGACAAAATTTATGTTGGAAATAAAGGAATTCAATCAGCTCCTGATATTTTTAGGATAATGAGTTTAGGTGAGGGAGATGATAATATTCCGGGATACCCACTTGCGATGGTTTATTTAACAGGCAGAGAGATTAAAAATATTATTGAGTTGTTACTTGTTGCACAAAAAATGAAGCCCTCATATTATTGTTTCTACAGTGGTGTAAAAGTTGAATATGACGGTACAAAAGGATTTTTAAAGAAAATCAATAAGATTTATATTGGTGATGAAAATGTTGATTTTTCAAAGAAAAGTAAAAAACTTTACGCTGTAGCGGCAAATTCATACATGTTGGATTTTGTCGGCGAGATAAACGGAATGACCTTCGGACTTGTTAAAGTAATTCCTAAAGATTTGAATGGAAATAAAATTAAAAATAATAAAAGCACCTGGATAGATTTTGATAATCAAAAACAGGGCATACAGGAAGGTAAAGAATGGTTGGCATTGATTAAATACCTTCAATCATTTAAGGATCTGAACAACAATAACATTCCTGATATTCACGATAGCTACATAAAACCTGCACCTAGAATTATTGATATAAGTACAAAATAAACAGTGAAATTTTTTTGTTTATATCATTTGTTATTTTTATAATGATATTTTATTTCTATTTCGTCATCAACGGTATAATCAAAAGTATCATTTGAATCATCTTCATTATTATCCTCCATGGTAATTTCTTTAGGAGGTTTAAAGATAACTGCCAACAGTATTCCTGCGATAAAACCTGATAGATGTCCTTCCCAGCTGATGTTTGTATTTTGTGGGAAAATTCCCCACACCATGCTTCCATACAAAAAAACAACAATCAGAGTAACTGACAAATTACGAACATTTCTACTTATAATTCCTGCTGTAAGAAGAAAACCCGCAAATGAATATATCATTGCAGAAGCTCCTATATGAATACTTGAACGTCCAATAATCCAGGTAAATATACCACTCAAAAAATACGACCATATAAAAACACTAAGTGCTTTATCATTGTAGAAATAAAAAATCATGCTGCCTAAAATAAAGAAGCTACCGGTATTTGAAACAATATGTTCAATTCCTCCGTGTAAAAATGGAAATGTCAATATACCATACCATTGTTTAAATTCTCTGGGACTAAGCCCATAAGCATAAAGAGATATTCCAAGGCTGATTTCAAGAATATAGATCATCCAGAACACAATAATAAACGTGCCAGGAATAACCATTGCATAGAACATTCTTTTTAGTTCCGTAGAGGAATTCATAATTATTTATTTCATAAAATACCGTATTGTGCGAGTAGGAGTTCCATTTCTTGCTGCATTTCTTTAGCATTTTGGGCTGCAACACTATCGAAATTTTCTGTTTTATCTGCAAAAATTATTGCTCTTGAATTATTTACTAAAAGCCCGCAATTAGAATTTAGTCCGAATTTAGCAACTTCAGCAAGGCTACCACCTTGGGCTCCAACTCCCGGAACCAACAGAAAATTATCGGGAACAATTTCCCGTATTTTTGTTAACATTTCAGCACGAGTAGCCCCAACAACGTACATCATTTTCTCTTTAGCTGCCCATTTTTGTGAAATTCTTAAAACTTTTTCAAACAAATATTCTTCATTCTCTTTTGTATATTGAAAATCATCAGCTCCTTTGTTCGAAGTAAGAGCTAGTAAAATAACCCATTTGTTTTCATAACTCAAAAACGGGCTAACGGAATCTTCTCCCATATAGGGAGCTACTGTAACAGCATCGAAATCCATTTGTTCAAAAAAAGCCTTTGCATAAAGTTGCGATGTATTTCCAATATCACCGCGTTTTGCATCAGCAATTATAAAAACATCAGGATAATTTTTACGGATATAATCAACAGTTTTTTCAAGTTCTATCCATCCTTTATTACCTAAGCTTTCATAAAAAGCAAGATTTGGTTTATAGGCAACAGAAAATTTCACTGTTGCATCAATAATTCTGCGATTAAACTCAAATACAGGGAATTCATAATGATATAAAAATTCAGGAATTTTTGTTATATCAGAATCCAGTCCAACACATAAGAAACTTTTCTTTTCTTTTATTTTTTCAACCAAAGCATCGTAACTCATAACATTATTTTTTTACAAATATAAAAAAAAGAGGCTGCAAATTGCAACCTCTTAATTTATGTTTAGAAATATTTTACTATTTCATTAAGTTTACTTTGTAGGTGTTAACGTCAGCACCGTTGATAACTTTAACGAAATAAGTTCCGTTAGCATATTTGCTCATATCAACAGTATTGAAAATCTGAGCATTTTCAATATTTTCAATAATCTGACCCATCATGTTAACAATTTGAACTTTAGCTCCGGCAACGTTTTCGATATTTAAAACTCCGTTGCTTGGGTTAGGATAGATGTTAATGTTATTGTTAACTACATTATTTTCAGCATTTACTAGGTCTATAGAAGATACTCTTACACCAAGTCCTCCAAGACCCCAGTTAGATAAAGAAACCCATTGATTTGCAAAACTTCCGGATAAGAAGTACCATTTTGTTCCCCAAATACTGTGTTTATCAGTTTTGTCATAACCAATATAAAATTTATTACCTGCACCGTTGTAGTATATTTCAATACCTACTAAAATTTCTTTAGCATCTTCGCCATCCAGAGTTACAAAAACTTCATCGCTTGGGTTAACATGTTTCCAGGTGCCAAGGTCTCCTTCTATAATTTCAATAAATTCTGATGTTGCTAAATCAACCCAGCTTGAAGAACCTTGATCATATTGCATAACATGAGCAATGAAAGCAGTTCCAGGAGTTGTATTCGGTCCAATGAAAACACTTACTGTACGAATATATTCTTCGAACATATATAAATATGTTGTACCCATCATTTCACCATCATTACCACCAATTGAATAATTGCTGGGAGTTACTTGAGCTGTAATATTGTCAATATCTCTACCAAATTGGTCAGGAGTAACCATGAAGGAACTTTCGTAAGTGTTATCTGCTTCGTTAGCATCAGTTTGTCCTTGAATTGATAATGTATATTCAACGCGATACATTCCAAGCATTGGATTAGCTCCCAAATATAAATCTTCTAATAAATCTAAAGTATCAATAGCATCAGTTGCCATTGGAGTACCGGTAACATTTTTATTATAAATCTGAGTTTCTGCAGGATTGAAAACTTTTACATTTACCACGGGAGTTACAGTAGCAGTACCTTTATTTTGAACTTTAATATTAAACCAAGAAACTGCATTTGGAGTGTCATATTGAGCTTGAGGAATTTGTCCATAGTGTGAACTTAAATGGAAATAATCAGCATATTGTGGATTTGTATAATCAACACCTTCGAAGAAGTTTACTACTGCCCAATTCAAAGCCATATCGTATTCTGGAGTAGCTGTGATCATAATGTCGTCAATTTGCCATCCGTAGCCGGCACCATACTGATCATTATCACTCGGATTGTACCATCTGAAACGGATGGATACGTTTGGTTGGTTTCCCATACCAGGAATCAATAATTCTGGATAATCTGGAGCAAATTGATTTGTTGTCGTACTATTATTAATAGTTACTGCTACAGGAGTCCATGAATTACCACCATCCAAAGAATAATCAACATAACATTCGTCATAGTTGAATTTTCTGAAATTTTGAGTCCATGATAATTTTGGAACTGCATAACCTGTTGTGTTAATTCCGTCGAATCTGATCCAGCAGTTAAACGGATCTACGTTTGCTGAAAGAAGATCAGGAATTCCGGTAACACCTGCAAATTTTCCTGTTGTGCTTGTAGGAGCATCTGTAATCCAACCCATGTATTGTCCAAATTGAGGAGGGAAATTTGTTGTAACACCAACAGCCCATGATTTTGTACCTTCATCAGCACCAAAACTCCATGTTACTGCTCCGTCAAAATTTTCTTCCCAAAGAGCACCACCTTTGTTTTCTTTTTTCACAGATACAACATCTTTCTTTTCTTTTGCAATTTTAAATTCTGCACTGTACTGTGCAAAAACACTACTTGCGAAAATTGCTAACACAAATAAAATTGTAACTTTTCTCATAATTTTTAATTTTAATTTAATTGTTAATTAACATAGCACAAATATAAATAAATTTTTTATTCACAAAAATTTTTTAACTTTTGTTTCCTATATAACTGCAAATTTTTAAAAAAGGTTGCATAAGCTGTGGTAATAGAAATAATAAAACCTATCAATCCATCTAAAAATCCTAATTTTATTATGTAAATAATAAAAAATTTTGTACAGAATGATGTATAAACTTTCAAAAGGCTTGCTCTTTTCCCGTTTTTAAATTCTTTTTCAGCACTTTCGGCGGCATATTTAATGCTTCGTTGAAAATGTTCCAGATAAGAATTATAGGTATAGTGTAACAAATCTCCTTTCAAGTGTAATATTTCCGGTTTTGTTTTAAAAACAAGTTTTTCATGTACCATTCCTTCCCAATTGCCGAAATTTTTATTCCATAATCTTATTTTTTTATCAGGATACCAGCCACAAGATCGCACAGCTTTTCCACAATAAAAGTTTAATCGGTTAAAACTAAAAGCAATATTCCGGTTTTCTAAATTTTTTAAGGAAAGTATTGATTTTCTAAGTTCATCACTCAGCACTTCGTCAGCATCAATATTTAAAACAAAATTATATTTCGTAAGATTTGCGGCATAAGATTTTTGAGTACCATAATCTTTAAACTCATTGAAATAAAACCTTACATTATAAGCTTCGCAAATTTCTTTTGTTTTATCAATCGAACCGGAATCAACAACAACAATATCATCACTTAAATCACTAACTGATTTTAAGCAACGTTCGATATTTTTTTCTTCATTAAGAGTAATTATTGCTACACTGAATTTAAAATTCATTTTATGGTTTTTATAGTTTTCAACTTTAGTTCGAGCAAATATAAAGAAATTATTCTTTTGAAATCGTATGTATAGGAAAAATCAAAGATCCATTATAAAAAAAAAATGAGCTGCATTTTCGTACAGCTCATCATAAGATAAAAAAAGATTTTTTATACATTTTTAAGAATTATGGCAGTCCCCATTCCGCCACCAATACATAATGAAGCAAGTCCGAAAGTATTGTTTGAACGTTTCATTTCATGTATAAGAGTAACGATAATTCTATTACCGCTTGCACCTATTGGATGCCCTAAAGCTATAGCTCCTCCGTTTTTATTACATTTTTCTTCGAAAAATTTCATATCCACGCCATGGTCCAGACAAAGCTGCTTAATAACTCCAAGAGATTGAGCTGCAAATGCCTCATTTAATTCCAATACTTCAATATCTGTTAATTTTAAATTTGCATTATTTAATGCATTTTTAATTGCAGGAACAGGTCCCATGCCCATAATTTTAGGGTCAACACCTCCCTGACCAACCGCAACAATTTCCACTAATGGAGTTAAATTATATTTTTTTATTGCATCTCCAGAAGCTACCAATACAAACGAAGCTCCATCGTTTATTCCTGAAGCATTGCCAGCTGTAACAGTTCCGTCCTTTTTGAATGCAGGTCTTAATGCTGATAATTTTTCAAGATTAGTTGACCTATTAATATATTCATCTTTATCAAAAACTAAAGTTTCTTTTTTTGTAACAATATTAATAGGAACAATTTCTTTGTCAAAATTTCCGGCATCTTGAGCTTTAGCAGCTTTTATTTGAGAATCGGCAGCGAATTTATCTTGTTCTTCTCTCGAGATATTGTATTGTTCAGCAATATTTTCTGCTGTAATTCCCATGTGATAGTCATTGTAGGCATCCCATAAACCGTCAGTTATCATGTGGTCAGTTACAGTAAAATTTCCCATTTTTACACCGTTACGCACTGTATGTGGCAGTAGCATAGCTGCTTGAGACATATTTTCCGTTCCACCTGCAAGAACAAGGTCGGACATTCCAGCCTGAACAGACAGAAATGCATTAGACACTGACTTCATCCCCGATCCGCAAACCATGTTAAGAGAATAAGCCGGAACTTCAACCGGAATACCTCCCTTGATGGCACATTGACGACCAACACCTTGTCCTTGTCCTGCCGATAAAATATTTCCAACAATTACTTCATCAATTGCAGAAGTGTCAATTTTTGTATTTTCAATAATGTTTTTTATTACGGCAGCTCCTAATTCTGAAGCAGAAAAACCTGCCAGAGAGCCTCCAAATTTACCTATTGCAGTACGTTTTGCAGCAACAATATAGACTTTTTTCATAATAGTAAATTTTATTATTTAAGTTTCATTTCTTTTAAATCTTTAGGAATAATAAGAGTAGCTTCTGTAGCAGCCTGCACCTGTTCAATGGTGTATTCAGGATTTATTTCTTTAATAACAATACCTTCAGGAGTAACTTCCATAACTCCCATTTCAGTAATTATAGTATTTACCTGTCCTTTAGCTGTGAGTGGAAGAGTACACTTTTTGAGGATTTTTGGATTTCCTTTTGCTGTGTGTTCCATTGCAAGAATAACTCTTTTGGCCCCGACGATTAAGTCCATTGCACCGCCCATTCCTGGAGTAAGTTTTCCGGGGATTGTCCAATTTGCAAGGTCTCCGTTTTCATCAACCTGCATAGCACCAAGAACAGTAACATCCACATGTCCACCACGTATTATAGTGAAAGACTTTGCAGAATCAAAACTTGCTGCTCCGGGCATAGCAGTAATATAACCTCCGCCAGCATTTACCATATTTGGGTCTTCTTTACCTGGTTCAGGACTTGGTCCCATGCCCAACAAACCGTTTTCTGATTGTAAAATAACATTTACTCCTTTAGGTAAAAAATTCGGAACCAGAGTTGGTAAGCCAATGCCAAGATTAACAACATCTCCGTCCTTGAGTTCGAGAGCTACTCTGCGAGCAATTATTTCACGTATTGAATATTTTTCCATAGTTATTTTGAATTTAATCTTTTATACTTTTCTTGAGCGATAAAACTTGCTACATCATCGGCATAAGAATTCATTGAAAATCCTGCATCATAGCCCAATTCTTTAGCCAATTCGTGGGTGATTCTGGGACCGCCGCAAATTAATAAAACTTTTTCGCGAATACCTTCTGCTTCGAGCATTTCAACCAGTTCTGTAAGGTTTTTTATATGCACATCCTTTTGAGTAACGGTTTGAGAAACGAGCAAAGCATCGGCATTTAATTCAATTGCTTTTTTAACAAATTCTTCATTTGGCACCTGAGCCCCCATATTAAGAGTTTCGAACATTTCATATCGTTCGAGTCCGTAATGCCCGGCATAGCCTTTCATATTCATAATAGCATCTATGCCTACGGTATGGGCATCTGTACCGGTACTTGCACCTATAACGACAATTTTTCTACCTATATTTTGTTTTATAAATTCATCACATTCTTTCATGTCCATTTTTACGGAATCAACTTTTGGAACATGAATGGCTGTATAATCAACCGTATGAATACAGGAACCATAGCAAACAAAGAAAGTAAAGCCCTCTGTAAGTTCTTTATAATAAACAACTTGAGGATTTTCGAATCCCATTTTTTTCATAAGTTGTTTAGCAGCTTCTATAGCTTCGTCGTTACAAGGAACCGGCAAAGTAAAACTTAGTTGGGTTTTACCATCGTTCATTGTATCGCCATAAGGTTTAACTTTTTTAAGGTCGAGAGTTTTATCGAAATCTTTGCTCTCCATTGAATACAATCCGCCGCTCATTATTTGTTTCCTCCTTTCATTAAATTAATAAATGGGTTGAAATAGTTTTCTGCTTTTTCAACAACACCATTAAGTCCTTTTCCTCCGTTTCTGGATCTTTTAGTTTCGGCAAAAAGTCCTTTTTCCAGAGCTGTGAAAAGACCGAGTTTTTCAATTTCTGCCAACAAATTTAAAGCATCGTCTAAGACTTTTGCAGCACGTTGTCGGATTATACCACCTTCTTTAAATTCAACTTCATTCCCGATATCGTGTAAATTATTGAAAATATATTTTGCATTTTCTATTGACAAATATCTGTCGGACATAAATGGGGTATGAATAGCTTCTGTTAGCATTCCCAACAGATGAATTCCCTGACCTGTCCAGATTGAAATTTGATTAAAAAGAGCATCCTGAACATGGCCGCGGAAGATATTTCCTGTCATATATTTTGTAGGTGGCATATATTTTAACGGGGCTTTTGGAAAAATTTCGCGAGTCATTTGAGCCTGAGCTAATTCATAAAGGAATCCGTTTTTCAATTCAGGGTCCATTTCAAAGGCATGACCTAAGCCCATTTGTTCTTCGGGCATTCCTGCTAATAATGCAAGTTGTTCGTTGATTAAATCAGAAGCAAGAACAGTATGAGCTTGTTCGTAAGCATCGGCAGTAGTTAGATAATTATCTTCGCCGGTATTAATTATTACACCGGCGAATCCATTAATAATTCTACTAAAATACTGGTCAATAATTGTTCGTTGAGGATTTATATCTCTGAAAAGAATTCCGTAAAGTGCGTCGTTAAGCATAACATCCAGCCTTTCGAGAGCACCCATGGCAGCAATTTCAGGCATACATAAACCTGAACAATAATTACATAATCTGATATATCGTCCAACTTCCTGCCCTACTTCATCAAGAGCTGTTCTCATTATTCTGAAATTTTCCTGAGTAGCATAAGTTCCGCCAAATCCTTCTGTTGTAGCACCGTAAGGCACGTAATCCAGAAGACTTTGACCTGTTGTTCTGATAACAGCAATTATATCTGCCCCTTGACGAGCAGCAGCTTGTGCTTGGATTACGTCTTCGTATATATTTCCGGTAGCAACAATGACGTAAAGGTATGGTCGGGAACCTTCACCCAAAGTTTCGAGTAATTCATTCCTACGCTTTACGTTGTTTTTTATTCTTTCCACTGTTGCATTAACGTAAGGCATAACTGCCTCCTGAATTTTTTCGATACTATTAAGAGGTAATTTGGTAATATCAAGGTTTGATTTTGCAATTTCTTCGGCAATTTGCTGTGGGGTCATTCCTGTACTACAAATTGCATTCCCGATAAAATATAATATTCCATGCCCTAAAAGTTTATTGTTATGAACCTGATCAACAACCACATTAGGCAAAGGAATATCATTTTCATCAACACCATCTATACCTATCAACCTGCAAAGTGTTCTCTCAACAGCAACAGTTGAATAATTTTCTACAAAATTCTGCACGTCTGCAGCAATATTTCCGGCTAATCTTCTGGCCTCGTCAACTTTTGTAAAATCCAATCCTAGCTTACTTTTCCTCATACCAAATTTATTTCATTAAAACTTTCAAAGTTAAGAAATTTATACTTAAATTTAAAATCCTTTTGTCATAATTTACGACTAATAAAATCTCTGGCTGAAAAAACCAATTCTTTTTCTACACCAAGCATTTCGATAATATTTAAAGCATCGTTCGGAACGAAATTATCATCAATTTCTGCCAGTGAATAATCAATATAATCATTTATGTTGGTGGCATTTATTTCTTGATTTTTAATTTCATCTGTTTTTAATCCTTTGACTTTATATCTCTTACTTCCCGTACTGATTCCACTATAATGAGTTGTTATAACACATGAAGAATTATATTTTTCCATAAGATATACAAAGGCATTAACAATTGCCTTGCCTTCGTCGGGATTAGTTGTTCGTGCAAGCTCGTCAACCAGTCCTAAAATTTTTTTTCCTTTTTTAGCGGCTTTAATAATTTTATCAACATTGAGCATTTCTGCAGCAAAAGATGATAATCCGGTCAATTCATCCTGATTATCGCCCAGTGACATTATTATTTCGTCAACAGGCATGATCTCAGCATTTTGTGCCGGAACATAAAATCCAAACTGAAACATTATTTGAGCAACGGCAAGAGTTTTTAGCAAAACTGTTTTTCCCGACATATTTGCACCTGTAATAAGGCAAGGTTTTTGGTCAATACCAATATCCACAGCCTGAAACTTTTTCCCTTTATTATTTAAAATGTCAGCAATATATGGATTAAACAAACCGGTATAATTTATTTTACTTTCGACAATTTTCGGTCTGCACAGATTAAACTTTTCTATCAACTGTATTTTTGCAAGTAAGACATCAAATTTTGCAACATTATGCAAATTAATTTCCAATTCTTTACAATGCTGTTGTAATTCCCGGCATAGTCTTGTTCTAATTTCATCTTCTAATTTCAGTATCTCTATGTAAAGTTCATCTTTTTTATTTTGATCATTCGTTGATAGTCTTTCTTTTCGCAGTTCTGCGAGTTTTGAATCGTAGGAGTCATAAATATAAAAAGTCATCAATCCTGTATTATCAGGATCCAGAATTTTTATCACAGTAGAAAGATCCGAAAATTCGAGGCTTCTATAATTAATCTCAACTAAAATTTTTTTCAATTTCTGAATTAAAACAGAGAACTTTTTTACTTCAAACAACTGAATATCATCAACAGTAAAACCGGAATGAATATTTTTTATAATCAACGAAACATCATTAACCTGAGCCAATAAATGCAGAATATTTGTCAAAGTTTTTTCGGATAAGGATAGTAATAGTTCGTCAAGGAATTTTAGTTCATTTTCAATTTGTTCCGGAGCAACGATAAATTTAGAGTTTAGTAATTCTTTTCGTCCCGGAGCTGAACAGATATTCATATTATCATAAATAAATTTTACTCCAATATGTTCCGATATGTAATTTCTGAATGTTTTCACTTTAGAATATTTTTAATGTCGTAAATTGGTAATTTTATTTCGTTATGAAGTTTATCTGCAATCATGTTAGAATCTAACTTATAACCAAGCGGAGAAAGTGGATTTATACACACTGCAATTAACTTAGGTTTAAGCAGAACTCTTATTTTGCCTCCGGATTTTAAAAATCCGTGATATTTTTCTTTTGAAATAAATATTTTTGTAAAATCCTTTACAAGTATAACGATTTTCTTTTTAGTGTTCTGGACTCTTATTAGTTCAAGAAATCTATCCGTCAAGATTCCGCTTAAAAATATTGTGGAGGCTTTATTAAAAATTTCGGGAGAAAGTTTGTCTGCAAAAAGCCCTGATTCAATTCCAGTGTCAATAAGTTCATTATCTTTGGTAATTATATATAATCCTTTTTCTTTTTCCAATAATATTTCGCGGTACTCTGTATCAATTTTCTCAATATTTATAAGCTTAACTAAAAAAGCCGTTTTCTTAACAATATCATCTATCCCGGGGGCAACAGCGGCTCCGGTTGTAAGAATCATACTTTCAGTAATTGATGGCGATGCTGATGATTTTCTTGACAATGCTCCGTCAACCAGAAACAAGTCAATTCCCCATTCTCTTGTTTTATCAATTACTTCTTTCAACCAAACTGTTTGAGAAGGCCCTGAACAAATTACTTTACCATAATCTCTGGCACGAGCTGTAATTAAGCGACCCAAAGCAGTAGATTTTTGTGTAATATCAAGAATTTCTGCCGTTAATTGTTTTTGTTTATAATGTTTCTCCGAAGTGATAAAAATCGTACCCGGATAAATTTCGATTTCCGGTTTTGGTGTCTCTGTTACCTGATCTATACTTTCTCCATCTATTCCAATGGATGTTAAAGCAATTATTTTCTCTTTTTCCTTAAGTCTATCTATAACATAATTTAGGCACTCAGTTTTGCCAGTGTTCTTCTCCATCCCCACAATGGACAAACTTCTGCTTTCTAATATTTTATCAATAAACGGCAAGCCTCAAAAATTTTTTTCAAATTTAGAAAACTTTGTAATATTTATCTTCTACCGGAATAAAAAATAACTACTAATACGGTATATTATCCTGTGTTATATAATATAATTTTGTCCGCTTCCAACTTCTTTTTATCGGGCTCGAATAATTTGCTTCACAATGTAAATCCAAAAACTCTTTGTATATCTCTTCCATCTGCGTAAAAATTCTCCAAACAAACTTCTGACTTAAATACTTGGTAGTCATTGCATCAAATATTTGCAGCTCTTTAGCAATAAAAAAATTATTATACCCCTGCAAATACTTAGTAGATACACCTTTGAGCTCATGATTGATAAAGTTAATTATCTTTGACGATAACTGTTGATAATAACGAACAATCCTATGCTTCATATATTTAGATACATCTATCTTTATTACATCTTTTTCAATTCTTTTATTTTTTGTAAATTTTAAAAATACATCTTCGTTTGGAATTAACAGCTTGCATGATTTTTTTATTTTTTTTCTTAATACCCTATCTATATGTCCCGTATTCAGTTTTCCAACAGTTGCAATTCTTACAAAGTTTATATTTTGATCAGTTGTACTTAATACTCTGGATAAATATCTTTTATTTTTATTATTTTCCTTTTTACTCAAACCTCTCCTGCCCTTCTGACTAAACCTAAAACATATATCTCCAACAAAAGCCTCATTTTTAAATAAAATATTCTGCTGTGGAATTGAAGACAAAATCTTGTGCCTCCAATCAAATGAAGTTAACTTAGATATATCAAAACGCTTCGACATCTTTTTAACAGAATATAATCCTTCTTTCTTCAAAACTTCAGCATACTCGATAAATAAGTCCTTTTTGTGAATATAATGAATTGAAGTACCACTACTTGGCAAAAATGTACGCCTACAATCTTTACATTTATACCTATGAGTAAATTTGTATTTGCCATGCTTTTTGAACTTAGTACTATTACAGTACGGACAATTTGTTACCCGGAGGTTTTCTTTATAAAGTTTAATCAGTTTTTCCATAAATTATACAAAAATAAAAAAGTAAAAAAGCAAAATGGACACATAAATTTGATATTGATGAAAAATCTTCTAAAAAATAACCTCTTTCGAGGTTATTTTTTACTTTATTCTTTCTTATGCCGTTTCTTCCTCGACAATCCTTCCGGCTCTAACGACATCCTACTTCCGTTCAACAAAGCTGCAACACCTTCAACTCCTTTTTTACATTCTTCACAATTGCAGTTATCAACATAATCGGTTGGTTCTGTATAGGTGGTTATTACTCCTTCAAAGTTCCTTAATACAATTCTTCCCGGACTTTGTGAAATTATGTAAGTCGGCATTACCGGTGTTTTTCCTCCTCCACCGGGGGCATCTACTACAAAGGTCGGAACAGCATAACCGGAAGTATGTCCTCTCAAATTTTCAATAATCTCTATACCTTTTGATACCGGCGTTCTGAAATGTTCAAGTCCCATTGAAAGATCACATTGATAGATATAATATGGTCTTACTCTTATTTTCACAAGAACGTGGACAAGCTTTTTCATTACATGAACACAATCATTTACCCCTCTTAATAATACAGATTGATTACCTAAAGGAATACCTGCATTAGCAAGTTTAGCACATGCTTCAGCTGCCTCGGGAGTAACCTCTTTTGAATGATTAAAATGTGTATTCACCCAGATTGGATGATATTTTTTCAACATATTCACGAGGTCATCAGTAATACGTTGAGGACAAACTACAGGAGTACGTGTTCCGATTCTTATTATTTCAACATGAGGAATTTCACGTAATCTTTTAATTATTGATTCAAGCATTTTATCTGAGACCATCAAAGCATCCCCGCCCGATAGTAGTACATCCCTTACTTGAGGAGTATTAGCAATATAATCTATTGCTTTTTGAATTCTTTCGCTTGGAGATTCTCTATCCGTTTGTCCGGCAAATCTTCTTCGAGTACAATGCCTGCAATACATCGAACACATGTCGGTAATTAAAAAAAGTACTCTGTCGGGGTAACGATGCGTCAATCCCGGAACAGGAGAATCTTCGTCTTCGTGTAACGGATCAAGTAAATCTGCTGCAGAAATATGTGTTTCTGCTCCTGTTGGAATGGCTTGTTTTCTGATAGGACAGTTTTTGTCTTCGGGATCTACTAAACTAAGATAGTATGGAGTAATTGCCATTCTTAAAGTTTGCAATGATTTGCTTACTCCCTCTTCCTCTTCAGGAGATAATTTGATGTACTTTTTAAGTTCTTCTAAAGTTTCTATTCTGTTTTTAACCTGCCATTTCCAATCGTTCCACTGTTCATCAGGAACATTTGGAAACATTCTTTTTCTTCCTTCACTCATCATTTTTCAAAATTTTAAACGTAAATTTTTTCAAATAAAGCTCTAATTTCAGAAGACTCTCTTAAAATATCGAGTGTTAATTGTGCATGACCTTTTGCATAACCATTACCAACAATCAGATTTATGTCTTTTCCAACACCTTCTGCTCCCAAAGCTGCTTTAGTAAAGGATGTTGCCATTGAAAAGAAATAAATTATTCCCTGTCCTTTTGCGATAAGAATTGAAGTCATTTCGGTATTGGGAACATTTACGTTATTTATAACAACATCACATCCTCTTGGTCCGGTAATTTCAATAACTTTGTTATAAACTTCCATTACTTTGGTGGCATCAGCAACAATTACATGATGAGCAAGTTTCATGTCAACAATTCTCTTTGCATTTTCAGGAGAGTATTCCACCACAATTACCTTTCCATAAGATCCAACATTTTTCATTGCCTGATAGCAACATAGAATTCCGGATTTTCCGCCACCTCCGATTATGCAAACAGTATCTCCTTCTTTTACAAGTCTGTCAACCTGAGCCGGTGCACCTGCAACATCAAGAGCTGCTAAAGCAAGTTTTTCGGGAATATCATCAGGAAGCACTGCATATATACCGCTTTCAAATAATATTGCTTCTGCTTTTACGTCAACTTGATCTATATGCGGGTCAAGTTTTAAAATTTCATAAATCTTTAATGGAGTTAATGATAATGAAACTAATGTAGCTATTTTATCCCCTACCTTAAGTTTCTTATCTGGAAAATTAGGACCAATTTCTTTAACCATACCAATTAACATTCCTCCGGAACCGGTAACGGGATTTTGCATTTTTCCTCTTTCAGCCACAATCGAAAGTACCATTTCTTTCATTTTTACTGCATCATCACCACAAGTTTGTCTGATTTGCGTGTAGCTGGCAGAGTCAATATTTAAAGTTCTTACATCAATAAGTATTTCATTATCATAAATACTCATTGTATTATCCAATTTATATGCCGGCTGCGGCAATGTTCCTTCCGGTTCAATCACTCTATGAGTTCCAAATCTGCATCCTTTCTTCATTATCCTTGAGTTTTATTTATATGGCAAACTCCTGTAAAAAATAACAGGAGTTTGCAAAAATTTCCAATTATGCGTATAATTCTGTAAATACTTTTCTTAATTTTTCACATTCTCTAAGAATTTGGAGAGTGATTTCTGCATGACCTTTGGTATATCCATTTCCAACAATCATTGTAACATCACTTCCAACGCCTTCGGCGCCTAAAGCTGCTTTTGTGAAAGATGTAGCCATCGAAAAGAAATAAACAAGCCCTGTATCTTTTGTACAAAGAATACTTGTCATTTCAGTATCAGGGATATTTACATTATTTATTGTGATGTCAGCCATTTTACCGCCTGTTAGTTCTTCAATCTTTTCCATAATTGGAACAGGTTGCGTTGCATCTGCAGCAAATACATAGTCACAAAAACCTAATTCCATGAGCCTTTTGGTACTTTTTTCACTATGAGTTAATCCAATAACTTTTCCGGTAACGCCTGCACGTTTTTTTGCTTCATAGCAACATAGCATTCCTGATTTACCTCCTGCTCCTATTATGAAAACTGTATCCCCGGGTTTTACTAATTTAGCGGTTTGTGCAGGTGCTCCTGCAACATCAAGAGCTGCCAGGACTAATCCTTCAGGCATATCATCAGGAATTTTAGCATAAATTCCGCTTTCAAACAAAATTGCTTTCCCTTCAATATCAACTTGATCTATTTCACTTCTGATTTCTTTTATTTTGTCAATTCTTAAAGGTGTTAATGATAATGAAACAAGTGTTGCAATTTTATCTCCTTCTTTAAGGTCAATTTTTCCTTTTAGAGCATCTCCTATCTTTTCTACAGTTCCAAGAAGCATTCCGCCTGAACCTGTTACCGGATTACGATGCTTACCTTGTTTTGCAACAATATCAAGCATTATTTCAGCAATTTTTGCTTTATCGCCTCCGGCTTGTTCTTCGATCTGTGTGAAACTTGCAGAATCAATATTTAATGTTTTTACATCAATGAGAATTTCATTATCATAAATCTCATCCATGTTATTGTCTATCTTATTTGCCGGTTGAGGAAGTACTCCTTTTGGCTCAATTACTCTGTGTAATCCGTATTTATTACCTTTCTTTTGCATATTGATTTTTTTTATTGTTATTATTTTTTCTTTAAACCTAAAATTTCGCGTGCTTCGTTTGGTGTTGCAATTTCACGACCAAGTTCTTTTGCCATTCTCACTACCTTTTCAACTAATTCGCCATTGGATTTTGCAAGAACACCTTTCGAGATAAATACATTATCTTCCAGACCTACCCTAACGTGTCCACCATCAATTATTGCTGCCATTGCTAAAGGAAATTCAAACCTTCCTATTCCTGCTACTGTATATGTAGCATTTGCCGGAATACTATATCTTAGAAAAACAAAATCTCTTAACGAACCTCCTATACCTCCCTGAACTCCCATAACAAAATCAAAATGCATAGGATCTTTAATAATACCTTTCTTGTGTAATCTCAGGGCAGTATCAATCATTGATTTATCAAAAACTTCAATCTCGGGCTTTACTCCGATGGCATTCATTTTTTCAGCAAAATAAATGATTGTTTTTTCAGTATTTACAAATATATCAACAGGTCCAAAGTTTAATGTACCACAATCGAGAGTTGCCATTTCGGGAGCTAACTCAAGCGGTTGAAGTCTTTCGTCATCAGTCATTCCTACAGCTCCTCCTGTTGAAGGCTGAATAATTACATCCGGAATTTCTGCATAAATGGCATCCATTACTTCTTTAAATCTGTTTTTATCTTGAGTTGGAGTACCATCATCCCATCTAACATGCAAGTGTATTATGCTTGCTCCGGCATTATATGCTGCCTTAGCTTCGCGAACAAATTCTTCTACTTTGTATGGTACTGCAGGATTATGTTCTTTGAGAACTTCTGCTCCGCATATTGCTGCTGTAATTATAAGTTTATCCATAGTTATAATTTTTTAAATGTATTTTTTTAATTCATCAAATGCTTCAGCTATCATATTTGCTGTGTAGTCAAGATCATCATCGGTATGACGATACGCAATATAACCATGATGATATGGTTGCAAGAATACTTTTCTGCGTATTAGTTCTGTATAAAATGCAGGGCGAAGTTTCTTGTATAATTGATCTTTATCTCTGTTAAAAGTTATAAACGGCATGAAAGGAGCTCCTGAAAACTCTGCATCATAACCCGAATTTTTCACAATTTCCTGAACTTTTGCTGCAAATCTATTTCCTTTTTCCGCAATAGTCTCTAAAACATTATCTCTCTCCAGAATTTCAATAGTTTTTAATGCAGCGATTTGTTCCAAACTGTTGGGGAAAAATGTTGATGATAAAAATACTTTGTCGGCCAAAACTTTCATATATTTTTCTTTTCCGACAACTACACTAATTGGATAACCGTTAGCAATGGCCTTTCCAAATACTGATAAATCAGGAGTAACTCCAAAAACTTTTTGTGCTCCGCCAAGACTAAATCTAAAACCACTGCGTATTTCATCAAAAATAAGAACTGTTCCGTATTTATCGGCTAATGCCCTAACACCTTCGAGATAGCCTGGTTTTGGCATCTGAACCTTTTCTGCAAGGGGATGTCCTACCGGGGTAATGATTATTGCAGCCATGTCTTCCCCATGCTTTCTCATTACATCTTCGAGCTCGTCTAAATCATTGTAATGTACTTCGTAAACGTCTTCGTATAGTTTTTGAGGTATGCCGCCTTTTACCTCCACACACCAATCATGCCATCCATGATATCCACATCTAACAACTTTTGTTCTGTCTGTAGCACCTCTTGCTACTCTAATTGCTGTAGAAGTGGCATCAGAACCTGTTTTTACAAATGCTACCATCTCGGCAGATGGAATTAATTCAATTAATTTTGCTGCCAAACGGTTTTGTATTGGCTGAACCAACGAAAAACAAAATCCTTTATTTTTCATTTGTTCAATAACGGCATTGTCTATTTCTTCTTCACGATGTCCTATGATAATTGGACCGTAAGCGCATAAATAATCCAGATACTCATTCCCGTCAACATCATATACTTTTCCGCCTTTTGCACTGTCAAAAAATATTGGATATTCGCCCGGAACAAAATTGTATGGACGTCTGATTCCTGCTACTGCTCCCGGAATCATTTTCAGAGCTTCGTTATAATACTTCTCTGATAATTCTAATTTTAATTTTTCTGTCATAATATATTTTTTATTTGTTTGCTTTTACGATAAAATCAACGAAAATACCTTGAGTATGAACATTTTCCATCGGAATTTCACCAATTTCAACAATTTCATCGGCTTCAGCAATTACTATATCTGCTGCTGTTGCCATAAGAGGATTAAAATTTTGTGTTGTCCCTTTATGATGTAGATTTCCCATTTTATCGGCAATAGAAGCTCCCAATAAAGCAACATCGGCTCTTAGAGCTGTTTCTAATAAATATTCTTTGCCGTTAACTGTGATTTTTTGTTTACCTTCTTCCACTACAGTACCTATTCCGGTAGGTGTTAACACTCCGCCTAAGCCTGCTCCTCCGCTGCGAACACGTTCAGCTAAGGTACCTTGAGGTACAAACTCCACATCTATTTCTTTTTTGTTATATTGTTCAATTGTGGCTGTATTTGTTCCAATATGTGAGGTTATTACTTTTTTAACCTGGCGATTTGCTATTAACTGCCCCAAACCTCTATCAGCAAATGCAGTGTCATTACAAATTATTGTTAAATCATTAACCCCTTTTTTTACCAGTTCCGCAATTATTGAATGTGGGGATCCTGCTCCTAAAAAACCTCCAATCATCAAGGTCATCCCGTTTTTAATTTTTGATACTGCTTCCTCTATTGTAATTATCTTATTCATAATTAAAAATTTTATCCTCTTGTTATAAAGTTTTCAAAAATATGAAATTTGACGAAATAAAAAAATATTATAAATCATTTTCTTGCAGATTTTTGCATATAAAAAAAGCCGAACTTATTAAATAAATCCGGCTATTTACTATGTTTTGAATACTTTACTCAAATAAAACTTCGATGATTTGGTCTATTGTAATCAGATAGAAATGTTTTTCTGCTTGTAACTCCTGAAGTTTTTTTCTAATTTCTTCGGCTTCAAATCTTAACCCGACAAGTGAATTTTGTAAGTTCTGAATTTCATCATCAAAAAAGAAATCTCCGAATATTCCAAATTCTTTAATTATGCCATTTTCAACATTTAACTGGACATTTACTTTTCCTCCGTCAAAACGTTTACTTTTACTCATGTTAAATGCAGGCGAAACTCCGTAGTTCCAGTCCCAGGTAAGAAATTTCGATTTTTCAATTTCAAGTATTTTATCAATATCTTTTTCACTCAGAGTTATTTGCTCCATATCTTTACGTAGCATGTTGATCATTTTATCTCTAAAAGCAAGACTATCCATATCTTCTTTGAGATATGGTCTTATATTGGTTACTCGTTCACGAACAGATTTTATACCTTTTGAAATAATTTTTTCTTCCCCCACAGTAATTGCTCTTACAAGATTTTCGAGGTTTGTATCGAAAAGTATTGTACCATGATGTAAAAACCTGTCTTTTAATGAGAATCGTGCATTTCCTGAAAACTTTTTTCCATCGCACAACAAATCATTTCTGCCGGAGAATTGAGCATCAACACCCAATTGCTTCAAGGCATCTACTACAGGTTTAGTAAAAGTTTGAAAATCTTTAACTTTTCCGTCTTTTTTCCATGTAATAAAGCTAAATTGCCAGCAATCCGGATCGGTATAAACTGTTCCGCCACCGCTATTGCGTCTAACAACCTGAATATTATGCTCCTTCACAAAGGCAGAATTTATTTCTTCAATGGTATTCTGGAATCTTCCAATCATCAGTGTAGGTTCTGTTCTCCAAAACAAAAAATACTCATCATCAAATTCAGGATTTGTCATAATATACTCCTCGAGAGCAAAACTGAAAGAAGCTCTTAGATAATTGTCAAATTCAATGTACTTCATAATTATTTAGTTTTGGTTTAATTCTTTAATTCCTTCGGCTGCATGGTATGAACTGCGGACATAAGGTCCACTCGCTACAAATTTGAACCCTTTAATGAGTGCTATTACTTTAAGTTCTTCAAACACTTCAGGTTTTACGTATTCCTTCAGCAAGGCGTGATTATACGAGGGAGGTAAATATTGCCCGATTGTCAACATATCACATTGATGGTTTCTTAAATCATCAAAAACTTCTTGAACCTCCTCAATGCTTTCTCCTAATCCCAACATAATTCCTGATTTAGTGTAAATTTTGGGATTTTTTTCTTTGACATATTTTAATAATTCCAATGATCTTTTATATTGAGCCATAGGTCTAACAGCAGAGTATAATGACGGAACGGTCTCAATATTGTGATTCAAGATTTCGGGATTTTCATTAATAACTATATCAAGAGCAGATTTATCGCCTTTAAAATCAGGAATTAAAACTTCGATACTCGACTTTGGTAAAACCTTACGAACTTCTCTAATACATTTTGCAAATTGTTCAGCTCCACCATCGGGCAAATCATCTCTGGTTACAGATGTTATAACCACGTGATTTAGTTTTAGTTTCAATGCTGCCTGAGCCAGATTATACGGTTCGTCAGGATCAACAGGTTTTGTTTTGCCGGCAGGAATTGCACAAAACTTACAGTTACGTGTGCAAATATCTCCCAAAATCATAAAGGTAGCTGTTCTATTGCGAAAGCATTCCCCCATATTCGGGCATTTGGCTCCCTCGCAAACAGTATGAAGATTTAAACTCCTGAGCATATCGCCCATGGTTCTCATACTTTCATAATCCAGTCTTTTATTTAACCAATCAGGTTTTTTTAAATTTTCCATTTTAATTTCTTGCAAAAATAATCTAAAAAAGTTTTGATTTACCTAAATATTAAATTCCTTGTACGATTTCGGATAAATATCATCCATTTTTGTTAGCCTTAACAAAGCTGTTTTAACTTTATTTTCATCAAAACCGTTTTCCATTAGATTTTTTAAATCTTCTTCACCTCTTGACAATAGATAGTGATAAAGATTTCCCCAGAATACTTGTTTTTCCGAAGCACTTAATTTTAAAGATATTTTTTCAATAAGATTTTTAATATTATTCTTTTGAGTTTCATAAATAACATTTTCTCTCAACATCCTTTCAAAAAAATCCTGAACAAAATCTCTGGCTGAAGTTTCATCAGGCAATTTTTGAAAATACTCTTCCTCCAAGGATTTATTTATTTGATGATATTTTGAAATTTGATTCACAAATTGGCTGTAAACTTCAAAATTATATTTTGCATTAACACTCGATGCCAGCTTAAATACATAAGACCTGTAAAAATTCTCCAATTCTTTCAACTCATACGATGACATTATCCAAATTGCAAACTTACGCGGATTTTCAAGAAAAGAAAGGTTTATTGTTGCATTTAATGAATTACAGAAATCTATTACGCCGGGAACTTCTCTGCAATTTATCTGCATGGGAGTTATACTCAGTGATAATCCTCTACCTCCCAGCAATTTGTTAAATTCAATTATGTTTTCCTTGACCTTATCAAAATCTGCCCCTACTCTAATTGACTCAAAAGTTTCCTTATCCATTGAATCAAAACTGACAGTGATGGTAAAATTCAAATTTCTAAGATAATTTCTGACTTTATCGTTTAATACAGTTCCGTTTGTTACTACATGAAGTTTTGCTTTTGATTTAATTCGTAACAATTCATCCCAGATTTTATAGTACAAATCAATCAAAAAAGGTTCGCCTCCGTAAAATTTTATTTCCCGTGCATGAGGTAAATATTCTTTTAATTGTTCGACAAACTGTTCGTCATATTTACTCTCCAATTCCGGTAAATTTTCACGACATTTACGAATACTCGAAGATACAATTCCCGAACACATTATGCATTGCAAATTGCATTTATTGGAAAGCTCCAGCTCGAGTATTTTAGGATATAATGCTTTCGTTGTTGCATATCTGTCGGCATGCATCGAAGGTAATCCGTGAAATCTCGAAGTACCAATCTGATGATAACAATATTGACAACCCATCGAAAGGTCGTTTGACGATAATTTTTCGCGTAATTCTGAGGCTTTTTGTCCAAACCAAATTTGTTTTAAATTATGTTCGGGATAAGTTCCCAATACTGTGTCCTGATTCCGACAGCATACTACCGCCTGTCCGCGGCTGTTAAAATAGAGGTTAACAAAAGGATTATAACATACCAATTTTTTCGGACCATGATATCTCTCTTTATTGAAATTCTTGATTTGTTTCTCAGATAAACTCCATGCTCCTTGCGAAGTCGGATATTTCAAAAAAAGAATTTTTATCCTGCTTATTTGTCGGTAAAAATATTTTATGCTTTCAGAAAGGTTAAACATTTATACTGTAATTTTTTTGCGAATTTAATCCCAATTTTTTATTTCTAAAGATCTTTATGATTATTTATTTTTTTAATATTGCACTCAAATTTATAAACATGAAATACAGTGTTTTATTTTTGTCTTTTTTCGTAAGTTTTTCGTTGTATTCACAAATTACAATTACTCATAACGACATGCCTGTTCCCGGAGGAGATGTTTTTATAATTAATCTTACTAATATTCAAGGAAACAGTTACGAAAATACGGGAGAGAATTTTATCTGGGATTTTTCAAATCTAAACTCAAACCTTCAGGACAGCCTTATCTTTTTATATCCATATAATGCTCCGTTTAGTTATAATCTTATCTTTATTTATCCTTTTGTTTCGAATATTTGTTCTCCGGCAAAAGCTCCCGTTGTTCCTCCGCAAGCTCCGATTCAAATTACCGATTCCTATGATTTTTATAAAAATACAACTTCATCTTTTAAAAAAGTTGGATTTGCAGCAAAAGTTAATGATATTCCAACTCCACAGAAATATGATACTCCCGAAAACTATTACATATTTCCTCTAACTTATGGCAATGAAGCTGATTCTTCTGTTTCTTTCTTCAGCATGCAAGTCCCCGAATACGGAACATTTGGTCAATACATATACAGAAAAAATTATGTTGACGGCTGGGGAATAGTCAAAATGCCTTATGGTGACTATGAATGTATAAGACTAAAATCTACAATAGTTACAAGAGATACTATTTTCATTGAGCAATATGGCTTCGGCTTTTTAAGTCCCCCACGTACTTCTTACGAATATAAATGGCTAACTAATAATTTTAAAATTCCCGTTATTCAAATTACTAAAGAAAACATGATTAGCTCAGTTAAATACATTAACTTAAATGATGTCCCGGCTAACTTAAACCGTGATATTACAACAACATCTTTTGAAACTATTCATCAAAATGATAATATACTTATAAGAATTTATGGTAATTCTGAATTTGCAAATATTTTTGTATTTGATATTTCCGGAAAATTATTCTACCATGATAATCTTTTTGTTAATGGA
Source organism: uncultured Bacteroidales bacterium (assembly GCA_937982115.1). Classification (GTDB taxonomy): domain Bacteria; phylum Bacteroidota; class Bacteroidia; order Bacteroidales; family ML635J-15; genus Bact-19. Next base: position 25,540 of record CALJNE010000052.1, read on the forward strand.
CAAAATGAAATATCTCTTTCAAAAAAAGACTTTCCGAGTTCTATGTATATTATTAAAGCTCAAATAAAAAAACAAATCTTTATCGAAAAATTTATTGTTGAATGAACGCATTATTCAAAGTATTTATTTCAAACTTAATAATTTTCAATAAAATTTTTATTTTTGAAATATAAAGGTATTTATCAATGATGCACCCTTCAAATAAAATTGTACACGGGCTATGGATTGGTAATAATCTGAGTATTACAGAATTATTGACAATTAAGTCTTTTATTTCTCACGGACATGAATTTTGGTTATGGACTTATGATACCATAAAAACTGAACTACCATTTAATTTAACACTCAAAGATGCAAATGAAATAATTCCCTTTGAAAAAGTTTTTTGCTACAAATACACTAATCAATTTGGACACGGCAAAGGCAGTTATGCCGGATTTAGCGATATTTTCAGGTATAAACTTTTACATCAATACGGTGGATGGTGGACAGATATGGACGTTACTTGCCTTAAACCTCTGGATTTTGAAGAAGAATATGTTTTTAGAGTTCACCATTCCTTGCCTTTGGTCGGAAATATTATGAAATGCCCCAAAGGCAGCAAGCTAATGGAAATTTGCTACAATGAAGCCTCAGAAAAGGTTACTGCCGAAAACCGCGATTGGCATTTGCCCATAGAAATTTTAGTTAAAAATGTATATGAATTAAAACTTGACTGTTTCATTAAAAATTTCTCCAACGCAGACAGCTGGGATATTATTCGCAGATTTCTTAAATCCGATTATAAAATTCCTGATAATTGGTATGTGATTCACTGGGTAAATGAAGAATGGCGTAGAAATAATATTGATAAAAACGAATTTTTGAAAAACTCATTATTCTTCAAATTAGCACTACAATATGGATTAAGTCCATTGCAATCAAAAGGATTTAACCAAATAAAAAAGAGAATTCAATTAACAAAGATAAATTTTGGAATAAATTTTTTCTGGTCAAAAATTAAAACTTATTCAAAAAATAAATAACTTTACAAAAATCTAATCACTACGAATATGAAGAAGCTGTTTATTCCTTTTTTATTTTTGGGGATAACTTCGTTATGTATTTCTCAATCATATTATGATGTTCAATTACTTTCAATTAATTGTCCAAATGGAACTTATTATTACTGGAATAATCAACAAAATCCTTCGGTAACAATAAAGAACTCCGGAACTCAAACCATTCAGAATGTTAAAGTCTATTATAAAATTGATGACGATAACGAAGTTGAACGCGAGCTTTCGAATATAAACTTAGCAGCTGGTCAAACCAGAGATGTTTTATTTTCTTCCATTACATTAGCTCCCGGAACACATTCCGTAACAGCAAGAGTTGAGTTAATCGGACAAACCGATATTTTTCCTAACAATAATATTTCATCAGCACAATTTACTGTTACAGGAGCCGATATTGCTATCGGAAAAATTGTTTTTCCACAACAAAACAACTGTACTTATCAAGATTTTATTCCGCAAGTATATGTTGTAAATCATTCCAATACAAATATTGAAAATTTCAACATTAAGTACCGACTTGATTTTTTTCCTTTAGTTAGCATGGATATTAATCAAACAATCCCGCCAAATGACAGTATTTTGATAACTTTCGACAATTCTCAAATAAATCATGGAACTCACACAATACAATTTATATGTTCAAACCCTAATTCATATCCCGATTCAAATCCACAGAATAACTCAAAAAGTTTAAATTTTGAATATAATTACGGGGAAAATATTCAAGTACAAATATTTACTGATAATTATGGCTACGAAACTTCCTGGAATATTAAAAATTCTAACAACGAAATCATAGCATCAGGTTCTGGATATTCATCAAACACCTTATATATAATTAATTTATGTATTAATCCAGGATGTTATACACTCAATGTATTTGATTCGTATGGTGATGGAATGTGTGCAGGATATGGGAACGGGTTTTATAAGATAATTCGCAGTTCAAACAATCAAGTTCTTGTAGAGGGATGTTCTTTTACCTTTTCTATTTCACATAATTTTTGCATCGAAAGTCCGCCTGGACCTCCTTATGTAAATTTCACAAAATCAAATGTAAATAATTGCACCGGTGAAGTTTCTTTTTTTGATATATCAGCTTGCAACCCGACAGCTACAGCCTGGTTATGGGATTTTGGAGATGGAAATACTTCAACACAACAAAATCCGGTTCATATTTATAACCAAAACGGAATTTATTCTGTTAGCCTTCAAGTAACTAATTCATTCGGAACATCTTCTCTTTTTATCCCAAATTTCGTCGAAGTCAATAGAGATTTACCACCATTAGTTGATGATGTTCATTTTTGCAAAAATTCTGATGTTAGCCTGATTATTCCAACTGAAAATCCCGAAAATATTCATTGGTTTCAAAACCCAAACGACAACGAAGCGTTCATGCAAGGTAATGAAATCAATCTAACAAGTTTGCAACATGATACAGTATTTTATTATCAATACATTTCAAATATAGAACCTCAATATGTGGGACTACAAAATAATAATGGACCTGGTGGTTATTTTGGATGGTCTATTGATAGAGCAATTTATTTGAATGCTTATACAGATTTAATCATAAAATCTGCTCGCGTGTATGCTTCCGGTACAGCTGTAAGAACTATTACGCTAAAAAACTCTCAAGGTCAGATAATTGGTACCAAAAGCATAAATATTAATAATGGTGAAAGCATAATTGATATTGATTTATTTATTCCTCAAGGCAATAATTTTGCAATTCACTTAAATCCGGGAAATAACCTATCATATACGGGCGATTATGGCGGACCAAATATCGGATATCCTTTTACTATTGCCAATTTAATTTCTATCACAGGAAATAATTACAGTAACAGTTTCTGGTATTTCTTTTACAATATTGAAGTTATTCCTGCAACAGCTTCTTGTTCATCGGCACGAGTACCTATTAATTTTATTATGTCTCCAGAAAATGTTTTTATTGGAAATGACACCACAATTTGTTTTGGAAACACTTTTACAGTACTCCCGCAAAATAGTTTTGAAACTTACCTATGGAATAACCAACAAACAAGTCCTACAATTACAGTATCCGAATCCGGACTATATAGCCTGACTGTTACCGACAATTATGGATGTTCTGCTACAGGTGATGTGTTTGTAAATTTCTCAGATGAACTGATATTTGAAGCAGATATAACCCATGCTTCCGCTTATCAAACCAACGACGGAAGTATCTCAATAGTAATCCTTAATGGTAACGAACCATATAGCATTATCTGGTCAAACTCTGCAACTGACTTTACCATAAACAACCTCTATCCAGGAGAGTATGCTTTCACAATTACCGACGAATACGGATGCGAATACACAGGTTCCTACACAGTAGAAAACAGCTCCATAAAAAATGAAAATTATTTTTCAAAAATAGAAGTTTACCCAAATCCTGCAACCGATTATTTCATTATAAATTCCGACACAGAGAACTATAGTCTTGAAATCATTTCAACAGATGGAATTACAATAAAGCTATTTGAAATTAAAGGCTATTCATCAATAATAGATGTAAAAACTCTTACTTCTGGAATTTACTATTTAAGAATTTTCAACGATAGCAAAACTATTTACAAAAAACTTGTAATTCAATAACAGGTTTCCTACCCCAGATAGCTTTTTAAAAGTTTGCTTCGGGAGGAGTGTCTGAGTCGTCTGATGGCTTTTTCCTTAATTTGACGAACACGTTCGCGGGTCAGACCGAACTTATCTCCAATTTCTTCGAGACTCATTTCTCGGCAGCCAATACCAAAACAACATTTAATTATTTCTCTTTCTCTGTCTGTGAGTGTTGCCAGAGCACGTTCAATTTCTAAAGAAAGAGATTCTTTCATCAGGTTTGCGTCGGTATGTGGAATATCTGGATTTTCCATAACATCGAGTAATGAGCTTTCTTCATCCCCTGCTATAGGAGCATCTACCGAAACATGACGTCCAGAAACTTTTAGAGTATCTGCAATTTTATCTTCAGGAACATCAAGCTCGCTTGCTAATTCTTCTATTGTAGGTTTTCTCTGGTTTTCCTGCTCAAATTTTGCTATTTGTTTATTTATCTTATTTATACCTCCTACAAGATTCAATGGGAGACGTACCATTCTTGAATGTTCAGCCAATGCCTGCAAAATAGCCTGACGAATCCACCATACAGCATAAGAGATAAATTTAAAACCTCGTGTTTCATCAAATTTCTGAGCAGCTTTAATCAAGCCCAGATTACCTTCGCTTATTAAGTCATCAAGACTTAGTCCCTGATTTTGATACTGTTTTGCAACAGATACCACAAAACGCAGGTTTGCTTTTGTAAGTTTCTCCAAAGCTTCCTTATCTCCCATACGAATACGCTGGGCAAGTTCTACTTCTTCGTCAACTGTAATTAGTTCCTCTCTGCCAATTTCTTGTAAATACTTGTCGAGAGAAGCACTGTCTCGATTGGTAATTGATTTCGTAATTTTTAATTGTCTCATTCTTTATTTATTTTTTCTCGTTTGATTGGTTTTAAAATCAGACCTCTATACGTAATTTTTTTACAAATGTTTTATTTTTTTGTCAGAATTTTATCTTTTAACAAAATTCTCTTCAACAAAGTATAAAGTTTACAACTTCTTGTAATAATTAAACAAAATCATTGTGATTTGTTGCTTAAGAATCATATTTTAATGGTTAAAACAAACTTTTCAAGTAATTCCAATTTTATAAAACTAAAATTAAAATGATGGCAGTTGATTGATTGCTGCCACCATTATTGAAAATTTATTATTATCCGAGATAGCTTTTTAAAAGTTTGCTTCTGGATGAGTGTCTTAATCTTCTGATTGCTTTTTCCTTAATTTGACGAACACGTTCACGGGTCAGACCAAACTTATCGCCAATTTCTTCGAGCGTCATTTCCTGACAACCGATACCGAAGAAAAGTTTGATAATATCTCTTTCCCTTTCGGTGAGAGTAGCAAGGGCTCTTTCAATTTCTTTAGACAGTGATTCACTAATAAGTTTTGCATCGGTATGAGGGATATCAGTGTTTTCCATCACATCGAGCATTGTACTTTCTTCGCCGCTTGCAAGAGGAGCATCAACAGAAACATGACGCCCTGCAACTCTGAGAGTGTCAGCAACTTTATCTTCGGGCATATCAAGTTCTCGTGCTAATTCTTCGGCTGTAGGTTTTCTTTCGTTTTCTTGTTCGAATTTAGCAAAAGCCTTATTGATTTTGTTTAATGAACCTACCTGGTTCAATGGTAAACGAACAATACGTGATTGTTCTGCAAGAGCCTGCAAAATAGATTGACGAATCCACCATACTGCATAAGAAATAAATTTGAAGCCGCGTGTTTCGTCAAATTTTTCGGCTGCTTTAATTAATCCCAAATTGCCTTCATTTATCAGGTCAGGCAATGTTAATCCTTGATTCTGATACTGTTTAGCAACAGATACAACAAAACGCAAATTTGCTCTGGTGAGTTTTTCCAGAGCTTCTCTGTCACCCTGGCGAATACGCTGGGCAAGTTCTACTTCTTCTTCTACTGAAATAAGTTCTTCTCTTCCAATTTCCTGTAGGTACTTGTCAAGTGAAGCACTTTCACGATTGGTAATTGATTTAGTAATCTTTAACTGTCTCATTCTTCTTTTTTAGTTTTTTGGATATATTTCGTTTTTAAAATCAGACCTCAATACGTAAATTTTTTAAAAAGGTTTTATTTTTTTTAAAAATTTTTATTTTTTTTTATTAAACGCAAAAAAGATAACCAAAATTACCTGGTTATCTTAAAATAAATTTAAAATGAGTAGTATTAAACTAAAATCTGAATCCTATGGTTGTTATTAGTGAGTTTTTCATCAACTTAATATCTGTTGCGGGACTGTTAACTCCATAACCTTCGTACATATAGTAAACCTCTTTGCTCATCAGATTGGAATATGCAAAATCAAGATAGAGATTTTCAAAGAAAACTCCTATTCCGCCACTAACTAATAATGCATAACTTCCTTGATTAATATGATCTGTTTTATACGGTGAATCGAAATATGCACCACCGGCTCTTAATCTAATATTGGCAATTCTATATTCTAATCCAAGTTTTAAATTATGAGCAGGTTTATATTCTGACCGTATGTTATCGTTTTCGTTAAAAAATCCGTAATTATCAGATCTAAGTCTCGACAATGAATAATCAACAAATTCGTAATCAACATTTAATAATGTGGTCTTTGCTATAATAAATCCTAAACTTGCATTAGCCCTAAATGGAGTAACTAATTGATAATCAAAATATCCATTCTTTGAATCAAGTTCTACGGATTTTTCAGACGATTCGAATACGGATTTTATAGAATTATAATAATTTAAGTTTAATGATAAAACTGTTGGAGTATGAATTGCTCCACCAAATCTAATCCAATTCGCAGGTGAGTACAAAACTCCAAGGTTAAAATTAATCCCGGATCCTGAAGTCTTCTCAAAATGTATAAAGTTAAACGATTTAAAATCTGCTATAAGATTATCTTCATCAATTTCTGATAAAGTAGATTTTTGAGTAAAGCTAATTGATTGTATTCCTATACTTGCTCCTAAAAACAACTTATTTTCGATGTTCATTGCTGCAGCGAAATCATATTGCCCCAGAGAACCTTTTCTTCCAATAAACTGTCTTTGGGTTTGTCCATAAATTCCGCCATAAGCAGATACATAACTCATGGTGTCAGGTAAATTCTGGTCAATTAAATATGCTTCCCATGCCAAATGACTGAAAAAGTTATCTTGAGATTGCAAATTTCGATAATCTGTTCCCGAAGCTCTGGATGCAAACCAGTCAGTCATACTGTTGTAAGTATTTTTCCCTGAAATTAGGATATTTGAATTATAGTCTGTAAGTTTATTGTAAGTAATTCCAAAGTTAACAGCTTTAACTGAGTTCTCATCCTTATCTAAATTTATTGAACCGATGTAGGCAAGATTGTCAAATTTAAAATTAAAATTATAATCTGTTGAATTTGAGCCTAAAAAATCGGAGCTTGAATTTACAAGATTAAATACGGGAGTAAAAGTAAACTGAGAAGATCTGTAAACTCCCATACCGGCAGGATTAAAGCCAACCACAGAAGGATCGGCTCCTAAAGCCCCAAATGAGCCTCCCATTGCCGAAAATCTTGCAGTGCCTGAAGGAGTAAAAAAAGAATATCTTAAAGCATCAACTTCACTTTGTGCAAAACTAAAAATTGACACAAAGGAAAATATACCTATTAATAATAATTTATTTTTCATATTTCTAAGTTTTAGCGAGTACGACCACCAGAACTACTTGATGAAGAACCTCCCGAATATGAGCTTCCGCCGCTACGAGAACCGGAACTTGAACTGCTGTTTGAAGATCCGGAGTATGAACTTCCACTGCTGCGTGAACTTGATGAAGAACCTGAATAAGAGCCGCTGCTACTTCTTGATTCAGAAGACGAACCTGTTGAATATGAACTGCCTCCTGTTCTTGAATCGGATGATGAACTACCTGAATTATATGTACCGGAATTACGAGACGGACTTACATTTGAACTGCCGGAAGATGGTCTTGTCCCGGAATTTGAATTATTCGACGGACGGTTATAACTGTTATTATTCGGAGTATTATTTGATGGACGAGTATAAGTATTTTCCGGAGCATTACCTCTGGGCATTCCCTGGTTTGTATTTGATTCTCTTCCAACATTATAATTTGGTTTTGAATTGTATTCAGGTTTATTGTATGGTCTGGCGTTATTATCCTGATTAGAAGGAGTTCGACCTGTAGAATTTTGATTAGATGGTACTCTTTCGTGATTATTTCCTGATGGATCAACTTGATATGAGTTATTATTTCGAGAATCTTCAGTCCTGTTTCCTATAGGGTTTCTGTTTTCATCAGTAACTACAGGATATCTATCTTTATCAGAAGGTTTCACATCGCCACCTGGTTTAACATCAACAGGCTTTCTTCCTGAATCATCAATCGGAGTAATGCTTGATGGAACTCTTTCTTGAGACACATCTACCGGACGCACATTATTGTTTGAACCTCCATCTCTTCCTACTCTACCATCATTTACATTGGAAGCATTGTTGTAGTTATTCAGTGTATTCGGATTATTTCCTGAATTATTATTTGGAACTCTTGTTGAGCTACTTGACCCGTTACCACTGCTTGAACCCATGTGTCCATAATAAACACCTGAAGAATTATTTGGTCTGAAAGGATCGTTCCAATAATTATTGCTCCAATATCCATCATAATATCCATGTTGATATCCCCAGTAATATCCTGAATTCCAACTGCTATAATAAGGATATCCCCAGTAACCCCAATATGGGTATCTCCAGTAAGGATAACTCCAATAAGGATAATAACCTACATACCAGCCAAAACTTATGGACCAACCATAACCGTAATACCAGGGATCGTAAAACCATGGGTCATAGTAATAATAAGGAGCATAAAACCTTCCAAATCTGGAAAAGTAAGATGAATAAGAATCTCCTTCATAATAATCCCCGTAATAATTATTTACAATATAATTACCTGAACCAGACCATTGAGAATCGTCGGAATAATATTCTTCGGTATAACCTTGCGAAGAATTATCGCTCGACTGGTAATTAAACTCATTATTAAAAGTTTCCTCATAATTTGCTTTATCATAATCAACTTTTGAGGTATTAACTTTTTTATTCTCCCTGGCAGGAGCTGTTGATGTATAAACATCATCGTAGCCTCCGGTAGTGTACAGATTAACTGTGCAACTTGTTGCCAGAAAAATTAAAATTAACGATAGATAAAAAACTGCTTTCATAATAGTTTTAATTTTATAATTTTGAACAAAAAATTTTAAAGAACTTTACTTAATTTTGCAACAAATTTCATACCAATAAATTATGGCAAAAGCGTTAACGAAGAAGGAAGAAAATTACTCACAATGGTACAACGATTTAGTATTGAATGCTGATTTAGCAGAAAATTCAGCAGTAAGAGGTTGTATGGTGATTAAACCATACGGATACAGTATTTGGGAAAAAATGCAATCCATACTTGACAAAATGTTTAAAGATACCGGACATACCAATGCTTACTTTCCAATTTTCATTCCAAAATCTTTTTTCAGCAAAGAGGCAAAACATGTTGAAGGATTTGCAAAAGAATGTGCGGTAGTTACCCATTACCGACTTAAAAATGATGGACATGGAGGAATAGAAGTTGATCCGGAGGCTAAACTCGAAGAAGAATTGATTGTAAGACCTACTTCAGAAACAATTATCTGGAATACTTATCGCAACTGGATACAATCATATAGAGACTTACCTATCCTTGTAAATCAATGGGCTAATGTTGTGAGATGGGAAATGAGAACCAGACTTTTCTTGCGTACAGCGGAGTTTTTATGGCAAGAAGGACATACTGCTCATGCCAGTCGTGAGGAAGCTATTGAAGAAGCCCAAAGAATGATAAATGTTTATCAGGATTTTGCTGCGAATTATTTAGGTATTCCGGTTTTAGTCGGGCGAAAAAGCGAAAATGAAAGATTTGCCGGCGCCGAAGACACTTACTGTATTGAAGCCTTAATGCAGGACGGGAAAGCTCTTCAGGCAGGAACATCACACTTTTTAGCCCAAAATTTCGCAAAAGCCTTTGATGTAAAATTTTTAAATAAAGAAAATCAGGAAGAATATGTATGGGCAACATCCTGGGGAGTTTCTACAAGATTGATGGGAGCTTTAATAATGTGCCATTCCGATAATAACGGTCTTGTATTACCTCCAAAACTTGCTCCAATACAGGTTGTAATAGTACCAATATACAAGAATGATGAAGAATTAAATCTTATAAGGCAAAGAGTAGGAGAACTTACCGAAAAGCTCAAAGTTTTAAATATTAGTTTTAAATTTGATGACAGAGACAATCAACGTCCGGGCTTTAAGTTTGCAGAATGGGAATTAAAAGGAGTTCCGGTACGATTGGCAATCGGACCAAAAGACTATCAAAACAACACATGGGAAGTTGCCAGAAGAGATACACTTACCAAAGAAATCATTTCCAACGAAAATATTATTGAACACATTAAATTTTTACTTGAAGATATTCAGCAGAACATTTATAATAAGGCATTAAAATTCAGAGAAGAAAACACACACAAAGCAGATACATGGGAAGAATTCAAGCAGATTCTTGATGAAAAAGGAGGCTTTGTTCTTGCTCATTGGGATGGGACTAAAGAAACTGAAGAAAAAATAAAAGAAGAAACCAAAGCAACAATAAGATTAATTCCATTAAATCCTGAAATTGAAGAGGGAAAATGCATCTACACAGGTAAAAAATCTAATTTCAGAGTAGTTTTTGCAAGGTCATACTAAATTATAATAAATGGACGAGCCAAAAGAAAAATCTATTAAAGAACACGTAATAAGTGTATTAAAAGAAAAAGCTGTTCTCAAACAAAATGTTTATGATCAGACAAAAAAGACATTAAAGATTATCAAGAAGATAACTCAAGATATTGTGAAAGAATACGATAAGGAACTTGCTTCTGAAGATGAAAGAGTTAAGCTTGAATATCGTGACAGAGGAATGTTTGAAGCAGAGTTGAAAATTGCCGGTGATTTGATAATCTTTAACATGCACTCAAATGTTTTTGAATTTCCACGAAATCATGAAATCTGGAAAGACAATTATTTTGTTCAGGAGCCATTATTAACCTATTCGGGGATAATTAATATCTACAATTTTTTAGCAGATTCGTTCAAGTATTACAGAATGGATGACCTTGGATATTTAATTGGGCGGATTTTTGTAAATAAAGATTGTACATTTTTCGTTGAAGGACGAAGAGAACTCGGTTTTAATTATCCGGCATTCGGGAAAAACGAGGTGAATGAAACCAATATACGTACTTTAATAGAAAATACTATGGCTTATGTTTTAAAGTTTGATTTGCTTGTTCCTCCATATAACGAAGTAAAAATAATAACTGTAAGAGATATGCAGGAAAAAATGAACAAGCATAAAATGCAAACAGGTAAGCGTTTAGGTTTTCAATATAATGCAATAGAATAAAACAAATACAGTCATGAAACAAATTATTGAATGTGTTCCCAATTTCAGTGAAGGACGTGATATGTCCGTAATTAAACAAATTACTGATGTTATAGAATCCTGCGAAGGAGTAAAATTATTAAATGTTGATCCAGGAGCTGCAACAAATCGTACTGTTGTTACTTTTGTCGGTACGCCGGAAGAAGTTTGTAATGCTGCTTTTCTGGCCGTAAAAAAAGCTTCGGAAGTGATTGATATGCGAAAACATAAAGGAGCTCATCCGAGGTTTGGAGCAACCGATGTTTGTCCGCTTATTCCGGTTGCAAATATCAGTATGGAAGAAACCGTTGAGTATGCACGTAAATTAGCTGAAAGAATCGGCAAAGAGTTGTCAATTCCGGTTTATTGTTATGAATTTGCTGCTTTTAGGCCCGAAAGAAAAAATCTTGCTAATTGTCGTTCCGGGGAATATGAAGGTTTGCAAAAGAAATTAGTAAATCCGGAATGGAAGCCCGACTTCGGTCCTGCTGAATGGAACGAACATGTAGCAAAAACCGGTGCAACTGCAGTTGGAGCACGTAAATTTTTAGTTGCATACAATGTAAATCTTAATACGACATCAGTAAACAAAGCTAATTCAATCGCTTTTGATGTAAGAGAGAAAGGACGTGTAAAACGTGAAGGACACCCTGTTACAGGAAAACCAGTTTTAGACGAAAAAGGAAACAAAGTTTACGAACCTGGATTATTAAAATCAGTAAAAGCTATCGGCTGGTATATTGAAGAGTATGGCATTGCCCAAATTTCGATGAATCTCACCGATATTGATATAACACCTGTACACGTGGCATTTGATACGGTTTGTGAGAGAGCTCAGGCTCATGGTTTGAGAGTTACCGGGTCAGAACTTGTTGGAGTAATTCCATTAAAAGCCATCTTGGATGCAGGAAAGTATTTTCTAAAAAAGCAAGGACGTTCGACAGGAATTGCAGACAGCGAAATAATCAAAATTGCAGTTAAATCGCTTGGTCTTGACGAGCTTAAACCTTTTGACCCAAAGAAAAACATTATTGAGTATATGCTCGAAGAAGACGACGCTAATAAACTTGTTGATATGGATTTGGTAAAATTCTGTCATACCACAGCATCGGAATCACCTGCTCCGGGCGGAGGGTCAATTTCGGCATATATGGGAGCATTAGGAGCTGCTCTTGGTACAATGGTTGCTAATCTCACTGCAAATAAATACAGACATGATGATAGATGGATGGAATACAGTGATTGGGCAGAAAAAGGGAAATATTATCATGACGAACTTTTAAAACTTGTTGATGAAGATACCAGAGCTTTCAACAAAATAATGGATGCCTTCGGATTGCCCAAATCAACTGATGAAGAAAAAGCTGCAAGAAAAAAAGCTATTCAGGAAGCAACAAAATTTGCCATGGAGATTCCTTTTAAAACCATGAAGCTAAGTTACGAAAGTATGGAAGTTATGCTCGAAATGGCAAAACATGGTCTGGAAGCCTCTATAAGTGATGCTGCTGTTGGAGCTCTAGCAGCAACGGCAGCAGTTAGAGGTGCATTTTTAAATGTTAAAATAAATGCTTGCGGATATGATGATAAAGATTTTGTAAATCAAATTATTGCAGAAGGTTCAGAAATTGAAAGTAAGGCTATAGAATTACAAAATCAAATTTTAGAACTTGTAAACAGCAAAATTTCTAAATAATATTTATTCAGATTTTATGTTTTTTTAGCCTAAGTGTAAAAAGCTTAGGCTATTTTTTAAAATTTCTGGATTAAAAAATTTAAAATTTGGACAAACCATAGCCACAGCAAAAATAATACATGGCGTACCCGCAGCCCAACGGAATTTTTGCTTCAGGCCACACCCTGCTTGATGATTTTCAACCCGGATTTGAAAATAGAATTTCTCAAAATTCTATTTTCAAGTGTGCTGGCATGTGTGGAGCATCCGGGTTAATCCCGATTTGTTCTCGATGAAATCGGAACTTAGATTTTGTTTGGATTTCCGAAGCTGAAGGCGAAAAGAAAACCTTACAAAATCTTAGTCGCTACGAAGTAGAAAAAAATCTTTAGATTTTTTTGGATTTAACGAAAAAATTCAGAAGGCGACAGTAACTCGTTGACATTCTACAAATTATCTTCGATAATTTAATGTGTTTTGTTCTGGAATAAACTTTTAGTTAAGTATTTATTCTGTTGAAGTTTATCAGTTCGGCTTGGTGTAGGTTGTTTGCGTTATAAGAATACCTATTATAATTCTACGGATTGGAGGGGTTTTGTACGTAGTTGTCGGGAGAGGGAACAAAAGCGATAAGGGGGGCGTAAAGATGAGCGTTAAGGTTGATGAGACTTATCTTACCTTGCTGTTCATTGAAGCAGCTTAGAGATACGTTATAACCTGTATTAATCTAAGACGCCCGGCTACTACTACCCGAATAAAACCATCTTATGCCAGTGCTGGTGTGCATTTATTATTATAATCATCAGGTAAATATAACTAAAATTATTGAAGATGACAATTTTTTTTTAAAGAATTAATAAAACTACTTTGTCGGGCAAATAATTAATATCGGATAACTTAAGTCTTTACATTCCAGATTCTTGATTCTGATTTAAAAAAGAGTAAATATTTCCATTGCGAGAGCAAGCACACAATGTAAAATTATACCCCACCAGATATGCTTTTCTTCAAATGCTATAATACCTAACAAATATGCACCAAAAAACGAGCTAATAGTCTCGGGCAAAGGCTTTCCAAAGTGAATTACTACATATAAAACCGAAACCGGTAAAATAGAATTTCTGCCTAATAATTTCAATAACCCCAAAATCATAAAGCCTCTAAAAAATAACTCAATAATAAAAAAATCAAACTGGTAAGCAAACTCAAAAAAAATTGCAGTAAAAACTTTAGGCAGGCCTATTTCATTAGCAAAGCTCTTATAATACGTTCTTTCTAAAATCGGATAATACTTAGAAACATCTTTAAAAAAAGAGCCAATAAAAGATACTGCTACGACAGCAAAAATTAAAACTACTAACGGGAACCACCTAATCCCTGAAAACCTTAGCCCATAAAAATCAGGAACACTTTCCTTATCCAGAAAATACCAAATTAGTAACAAAGGAATAACTACTGTTATTAAACCGGAAAAGTTATCAAATACCTGATAAAAATAAAATTTTGCAGGGTAAGAAATTTTTATATCCACACCATGCTGACCAAAATAAGAAATATACACACCGAGAATTAAAATAGCAACAAAAACCTTTAAAATAAGTTCAATGTTTATTTTTATTTCATTTTTCCTAAAAATTTTAATAATTAACAAAGTAATAGCATAAGAAAAGAAAAACCAGAAAAAATTTATGAAATAAATCTTAAAATCAAGGTTATATTTATCAGTTAATTTATCATACGGGAAATAAACATATTCAATCAATACTAAAGCTGTAGTGAATAAAAATACAAAAAAATAAATTCCGGCATGAAAATCTTTTTTAACAAAATCTAAAACAGAAAAGAAAAGTTTTTTCATTACTCAAGATTAGAAATAGTGATAAAAAGTTCCTCGAAAATTTTTCGCATTCTGAATCCCGGGCAATCATAATTGTTTGCAATTACACAAAAAGCAATTTCTTCACCTTTATTATTATAGATATATCCGGCATAAGCTCGAACACGAGTCATACTGCCACTTTTAGCATACATTTTATTTTTCTCAGTATTTTGAATAGCATATTTCGAGACTGTTCCTTTTAATTCTGTTACAGGCAAAGTTTTCAGGAATATATCACCCACAGGAGATTTTTTTTTCATATAAATCAAAAAATCAGTCATTTGTTTGCAGGTTAAACCATTAGAACGACTCAATCCACAAGCATCATCAACGAATAATCCTCCGGAATCAATGCCTCGAATTTTTAAAAACTCTTTTAATACATCAGCATAACTTCTCCCAAATTTTTTGGAAATATGATACGACAATATCTCAGCATACAAATTTTGACTTTTTACGTTGGTTACTCTGGCAATTTCAGAAAGTTTTGGTGAAAATGTAGTGCTGATTACTTTAATATTGGCTTCAGTTTTTTTATTAAATACCACTTCTTTTTTTCCGGTTACTGTTATTCCACTGATTTTTAAAGCATTTTCAAGTTGATTAAGTAAATACAGTTCGGGGTCGGGCAAGGCTCCTTTTATTTGAAAATCATTTTTATTCATTGGCAGAGTACCACGAATATCAAGTTTTTTTGCATCTCGTGTAAAATAAATATAGGCATCATCAAAATTGTTTTTGGAAGTAGTTACTTCATTATTTATTTCAATTCCTAAATCAGGCGGATTTATTCTAATTATTTCTGTAGGAAGTCCATCTTTATTGCCTGTTTTAAAATGAATAAAAAACAGATTATCCATATAGTTTAAAGACGAACCTTTAGTACCGTAATGATTTGCAACATCTTCCCAAAGCCATTTTCCGTTAATATTTATTTTTCCAAAAAAAGATGCATCAGCTATTAAATTACCATTAATTTTCTTTATCCCGGCTTTTTTAATATCATTTACCCATTTAAGTAACAAAACAGTGTCTTTATTATAATGATTTTCAAAATTAAACGAACCCAGACAAGGGTCACCATTACCAATTACAAATAAATCACCATTTAAAGTTCCCGCAGAGTCAATAATTCCGGAATATGCAATTTCAGTTTTAAATTCAGAATTTGGTCCTAATATTTCCAGAGCTAAAGCTGTAGGAAAGATTTTAAAAACTGAAGCCGGACTTAGACTTAGTTTTGAGTTATAATCAATAATTACATTATCAGCTGTTAAATTTTTGACATACATTCCTAGAACAGCATTATTTAACTCAGGCAAATCGGCAATTGAAGTTATAATCTCTTCGGAGGTTTTTTTCTGAGAAAAAATTGAATTACAATGAATTAGAAAAAAAAGAGTTAAGATAATCGCACAAAAGTTTTTCATAAACCGATTTATTTTTTCAAATTTAAAATTTATTTTCAATTCAAACACAAAATATTTTTACCCGAAACGATAGAACCTTTAATCTAAAACCACTAATCAAAAATAAAAATATCAGGACGCAAAAATTTTTCCACAATATTTTGTATCAGAGTATTTGTCAACAATTTGTTTTAAGAGTTTTCGAAAAAAATCAAACAACAAAATTTTGAATATGAACACCGGAACTACAAAAAAATCAATTCAAGTTGAATTTCCACATATCCCTTGCCCCAAATCCTTTTTGGTAAATTATTAACCACAAAATTTTGTATAATTTTAATTTAATCCTGAAAAAAAATTGTACTTGATTTTACAACAACAAAATTTTGAATATAAACCTCAAAATAAAATTTTACCCTTTACATCTACACAAACTCTGTTAGTTATTTTAATTTCATAACTCTTTTAGGCTAAAACTTATATTAAGCAACTCTATATAACAAGTTCTTTTGAATTATAAATTATAAATTACAATCTCTTAAAAATCAGCATAAAGAAAAAGGTCATACCCAAATTTAAAAATTTTTGTATCTTTACAATGCTAAACTTTGAATAATGAAAGTAAACAACAAACACTACCGGGCAATATGGATGGACAAAACAACGGTTTGCATGATTGATCAAAATTGCTTGCCGTTTGAATTCAAAATACATTATTGCAAAAATTCTGATGAAACCTGTACGGCAATTAAAGACATGACCGTCAGAGGTGCAGGCTCAATAGGAGCTGCGGGTGCTTATGCCATGCTTCAGGAAATTTATACAGCAAAAGACAATGAACTATATTCTCACTTACAAAAAGCAAAAATTAAAATTGATGCTACACGTCCGACTGCGGTAAATCTTTCTTATGCTACAGCAAGAGTTTTAGAGGCATCAAAGATTTCAGAAGATTTTGCAATTAAAGAAGCATTTGAGGTTGCAGATGAATGTGCCGAACATGGCAGAATGATAGGAATTTATGGGAATGAATTAATAAAAGATGGTTACAGAATCGAAACTCATTGTAATGCAGGTTGGCTTGCACTTGTTGATTATGGTTCTGCCCTCGCTCCTATCTATGCTGCTTATGACAGCGGTAAAAACATTTTTATTTATGTTGACGAAACTCGCCCGAGATTGCAAGGAGCAAGATTAACTGCATGGGAACTCAAAAATCACGGAATTCCTCATAAAATCATTCCCGACAATGCAGGAGCATTTTTAATGAGTAAAAATTTGGTTGACATAATGATTGTCGGAGCAGATAGAATAGCATCAAACGGAGATACTGCAAATAAAATAGGAACACTTGAAAAAGCCATTGCTGCAAAATATTACGGCGTTCCATTTTATGTAGCAGCTCCTACCTCTACTTTTGATTTTAATACTAGAACCGGAGATGAAATAATTATTGAATACCGCTCCGAAGATGAAATCACAAATATTACCGGATTACATAACGATAAAAAAATAAAAACATTTATAACAAGTCCCGGTTCTAGTGCTTTAAACCCTGCATTTGATGTAACTCCTGCATCTTTAATTACCGGATTTATAACCGAAAAAGGAATAATTACAGCTAATGAAATTTTTAAACTTTTCGAAGAATGAAATTTTATAAAACTGAACGAAAACAGGTTGCCAAAATAATGAGGCGACTATACAAACAAAAACTCACAAGTTCAAGTGGCGGAAATGTGAGCATGAGAACAGAAGACGGAAAAATCTTGCTAACCTCAAGCCAGAAAGACAAATCTAAACTTAAATGGCAAGATGTTGCCGTTATTGATAGCGACGGTACTCTTTTAACTCCGGATATTAAGCCAAGTATGGAAATTAACATCCATAAAAAAATTTACTTACAACGTCCGGATGTTTTTTCCATAGTTCATGCTCATCCAATATATGTAACTACTTATGCAGCTTCCACAAATAAATTAGATACAAATCTTACTGGCGAATCACGATTTATTCTAGGTGAAATTTCTTATGTTGAATATTGCTTAATGGGAACAGAAGAACTAGCCGACAATTGTGCAACAGCCTTAAAATCTTCTAATGTTGCCATTATGAAAAATCATGGAGCTGTATGTCTGGGGGAAAATATTTTCGAAGCATTTGATAGAATGGAAGTCCTTGAATATGTGGCTCAAATGAACTTTAACTTAGAAATTTTAAAGAATTCAAAACCATTACAGGCAGAAGAAGTTGAAAAGGTTGATAAACTTAAAAAAGTTAAATAAAAGACCCAATAGCATTGAAATCTAATTAATGAATTTTGAAAGATGATATAAAAAATGAAAAGGTTATTTGTATCCATTGATATTCCAGAAAATTTAAAAAACGATATTCTGAAAATTCAAAAAGAATTAAAACATTTTCAAGGCAAATTAACAGAACTTGAAAATCTACATTTGACACTGAAATTTTTAGGAGAAACAGATAATCTGAACGAAATAAACGTTATCAATAGGCTTTCAAAAATTAATTTCAACAGCTTTATAACTAATTTAAAAAACATAGGTGTTTTCAGTGAGAAAGAGATAAAAATTGTTTGGATTCATCTTGCGAATTGTGATGAATTGCAAAAAAGAGTAGATGAAGCATTAGAGCCGTTATATCCACCGGAAAAAAGATTTATGAGTCATCTTACCATTGCCAGAGTAAAAAGAGTTTTTAACAAAGAATTGTTTCTTAACGAATTAAATAAAATCGAAATTCCTGATTTGAGTTTTGAAGTTAATAATTTCAGACTAAAAGAATCGAAATTAACACCTAATGGACCACTATATAAGACAGTAAAACAATTTAATCTAATACAACAGAAATGAACGAAATTTATGATTTAACAAACAGAAAAGGGATAAATCAAGCCATAGAAATTTTCAAAAAATACGGATGGATACTAAATCCAATTCCGTGGTTGATTTACAAAAGTTTTTCGCAACAAGTAACTACAGAAAAACAAGTTGAGGCCGCCTTAAAAATTATTGAAACAGCAAGAATGAATAACGCAAAAAACTTAAAACTAAAACTTAATAATTCAGCTGCCTTGAAATTAGGAACTACACTTAAAGGATTCCCGTTAAATTTTGGTATGGAAAATTCTGGGAACATGGAAATTGAAATTAATTTTAATGAAATTAACGGGGAAAATATTATAATACTTTCGGAGGCTTTGAAAAAATATCAATAGAATCATTCTTCAGGGTAAATAAAATACCTTCAGCAAATTTTTCATATCCTTTAGCTTTATGATGCCCGTCAAATACCCAATAGTATTCAAAAATATTATTTTCATTCATACCGACAATATTCCTGTAATATTTCAATAAATCAACAAATAAGACATTATTTTCTTTACAAAATTCAATCAGTGTATTCCAATTTTTGTATGAATTTTCAAAAATTTCCTCCTTTTTTGGATAGAAGACAATAATAGGTACAAAATTATTTTTTTCGCCTAATCGGTTAAAATCAAGAATTAGATTTTTTAATTGCATTATTGCTTCCTGTGAAGCCTGATCAAATTGATTTGAAGATAAGAACAAAAAATTATCTGAAAATTTCATTGAAATTATTTTTCTAAAAATAAAAGAATGGCGATAAAAAAATAACCACTTTGGAGGTTTAAGTTTTAAAGTTTTTTTTCTAAATCGTTCCATTCCACCTCGTAAAATTATATCTTCAAGATCGTATCCTATAGTTAAAAAAACTATATCAGGTTTGTAGAAAAGCAGCTTCTCCTCTAATAATTTATAAGCATAAAATGGGTCTGAGCCACAAATTCCGGCATTAATAAAAAGAAACTGTACAGAGGACAATACATTTAATTTTCTTTGTAAAAATTTAAGCCAAGTTGAATCCTGATGTGCCCCATCACCTTCGGTAAAAGAATCGCCAAGCCCGATTATTAAAATTTGTGAAGAATCAGACTTTTCAAACACTTCATCATCAGGCAATCCGAGAGAGTTTGTTTTTCGGTGAAAACTAAATTCAGGAGATTTTAATTCATACTGTGAGTTTGGTTTATAAAAATTACTTTTTTCAACGATTCTTTCGTCATAAGCGGAACTAAAATATCCAAAACGTTTTTCAAAATACGAAAGGTTGCTACTATCTAATCTGAGGACTATTTCAAAAAACAAAACTACTGTTAAACAAGATATACAAACAAGTAAAAAATTCTTCAACCTTGGTTTTCGAGCAAAAAATACCGAAAAAATAACTATTGCTAAAATTATTGTCAGTAAACAATAAACTCCTGTAAAATATCCCGAATTTTTAGTTAATGCTAAATTGTAAAAACTTAGAACAAAAAACATAGTAAATAATCCATAGAGCAAATAAAATATTCCTAAATATTTTTTCACTAATGGTTGTAACCTTAAAAGTATTAATATCAGTAATAAAAAGACTATTATTGAAATAACAAACTTAAAAATTGCAGAAGAAATAAACACATTTTTCAATACTTTTTGAAAAATGTTTTCTTGCTGAGGATAAGATAAAAAATACCTATTTTTGCTTTTTACAATTTTCAATCTCTGCTCGACTTTTTCGCTCCTAAACTTAATTTGTATATTGTCAATTTCTTCCGGTTCAATACCAATAATTTCTAAATTTGTAAAATACCAACTCGGATCATTTACATAACGATTATCAAATTCAGGAATTTCTTCTATTCGATTTGTAAAACTATGTCCATAGATTTTAATTTGATTTGGTATTTTTATTTGTGAAGTTATTTCAAGAGTATAATTTCCGTAGAATTTAATTTTATGAACGTAAAATATTGCCGCAACTGAAATAAAAAATATTGCAACAAATAGAAATATTCGAATTAAATTATTTCTACTAAATTTTTTCATGAAGGTTGATTATTACAAAAATAAAAAAAAGTCCGTCAAAAACGGACTTCAATATTATTTTTATAGAAAAAATTATTTACCGGGGCAATTCATTTTAATTTCCGGAGCGATATCATTTTTACCGTATGCTTTATCGAATTGCTCAGAAAACTCTTGAGCTAACTTTTTTGCAGCAGCTAAATATTCGTTTTTATTTTCCCAAGTATTGATCGGGAAAAGAATTTCGGAAGGAACACCCGGACAAGTTTTAGGAATATTTAAGTGAAAGAGAGAGTCGTATTCATATTCAACGTTATCAAGATCGCCATTAAGAGCAGCTTCAACCATTGCACGTGTATAATTTATGTCAATTCGTTTTCCAACTCCATATTTTCCACCAATCCAACCAGTATTGATAAGGAATACACGTGTATTGAATCTTTCCATTTTTTCTCCAAGCATTTTTGTATAAACTTTAGGTAAACCCGGCATAAACGGAGCTCCAAAGAATCTTGAAAAAGTTGACTGTGGTTCAACAACACCGGTTTCGGTACCGGCTAATTTTGATGTATATCCCATCAAAAACCACAGCATAGCTTGATTTCTGTCAAGTTTTGAAATTGGAGGAAGCACACCTGTAGCATCAGCTGTCAAAAACAAGATTGAACTCGGATGCCCGCCCATGCTTGACTCTTTAATATTGTTCAAAAAACTTAAAGGATATGAAGCTCTTGAATTTGGAGTTAATCGTTCATCATTAAAATCAAATTCACCATTCGGATATATCATTGCGTTTTCCACAATTGCACCATGATTCAAATAAAAATCCGGATGCATTACCGCTTTATAAATATCCGGTTCTTTTTCAGGATTAATATTAATCATTTTAGCATAACAACCGTATTCAAAATTTGCAACACCTGATTCACTCCACCCATGTTCATCATCACCAAGTAATGCTCTTCGAGGATCAGCCGATAAGGTCGTTTTCCCCGTTCCTGACAATCCTAATATCAAAGCTGTTTTACCATCCTTGCCTTCATTAGCACTACAATGTAATGGAAGAACATTTTCGAAAGGAAGGTAATAATTCATAACCGTAAACATGAGTTTTTTCACACTTCCCAAATATGCAGAACCAATCACCAAACCAATACGACGATCAAAATCCATAGCAACAATCTTATCGCTGGTTTTTCCGTTTGGTAATTTACGAAGTTTCCATTCGTACTTCTTTGGATCAAGTTTATTATATGGTAAAGCAACTAAATAAAACGGTTTATCATAAAAACAACTTCTATGAATATATTCCGGAACAGGTCTAAACATATTATCTGCAAACAAGCCTGTCAATGCCTGATTTGTAATCAATTTAACCGGCAATGAGTATGTAGGATCTGCACCTATAACTTTATCATTCACATAAATTTGCTGATGATTCAAAACCATTTTTAGTGCATCTTCAAAAATTTCATCAAAAAGCTCTTCTGTAATAGGAATATTGTTAGGAGAATTCCAATCTATATGAATTTGACTCTGAGGGCGTTTTACTATCACGGTATCCTTTGGGCTGCGTCCTGTGGAATCGTCAGGCGTCCAGGTTGCAAGAGCTCCGTTTTTAGAAACAATACATTCATGATTTTTAATCGCATCACCAATAAGCCTTTTACGATCGGCATTGACAATAACATTTCTGCATTCTTTTAAAACATCTTCAACCTTAAGATGAGTTTCTTTAAAAATTATCTTATCCATAGTTAGTTGATTTTTTTTGCAAACTTATAAAATAAGAATTTTACGTTATACTAATTATATCGTAAAATTTGATAAATATGTTATTAAATATCTTTTTTCGTGCTTTTAGAAAATCAACACTGGAAAATTGATATTTTATTTTATAAAAATTGATTAATGCATATTTTGTAACCCTAACTTAAAACTACGTGTTGTAATTTTTAAATTCCTTGATTTTCTTTTTATAATAGTTATTCACTTCCTCAAAACTATGACGTTGATCTACATCCCAATCTGTTATTTTATATACCATACAGTTATCGGGAATAGGAACTTTTTCTGTGCTTTTCCAGGTTCGCTTGTTCAAATCTATTAACAAAACTTGTGTAGCAAAATAT
>CALJNE010000053.1 GCA_937982115.1 uncultured Bacteroidales bacterium
GGATTGTTGTAATTATTATACCACCATGAAGTATTCCCTTGATACCATAAAGGATCGGTATCGGTACCTAATGTATTCCAACTAATCCCTCCATCTGTAGTATATTCTACATGAAACTGAGTATAAAAACTACTTAATTGATATTTAATATCAAAAGATAAAACAGGATTGGTATTATTACTAAAATCAAAAACCGGAGATTCGAGCCAAAGCCTGTAATATCTACCATGTGTAGTTACATCAACATACCAGGAATTACCTTCTCCTTCCGGACCGTTCAAATACGGCAAAACTCCATACACAAATTCTCGGCCTCTTTCTGTATCTGAACCTGAAGGAGGATCGCCATCAGCATTAAAACCTCCTGTACCATTATTAAAATTCTGAAAATATGGAAAAGTTTGTACCAATTGCTGTCGTGATGTAATATGTGTATTATTAGATGAATTTGCATCTCCTGCAAAGTTTGTGTAAATTTGAAAATCATAAAAAGCATCTGCCGACATATTCACTGTAGAACTAAAAGTGAAATCCACAAATGAATTAGGTGGAATTGTACCTGTATAGGTTTGGCTTAGGGTGGTTATTATTCCTCCAGAAATATTACATACTACAGGAATATTTGACACCGGTTCATTACCGAAATTTTTTATTCTTACCGTAATATTTTGATTACTCGAATATTGTTCTCCGCAGGATAAATACCAGGGACTCACTAAACTTGTTATTCCAACATCAGGGTTTGAGTAAACAACAATATCGTCAATATACCAATATTTCCCGTAAAAACCGCCATCGGAATATCTGAAACGGATTTTTACATCCGATTGATTTGCTGCAAAAGCGCTGATATCTATTATTGTGTCTTGAGGATTTGAAAACGAACCTCTTGTTAATGACCCATAAGTTATTACGGTATTCCACGAAGTTCCTCCATTATTAGAAACTTCTATATAACCTCTTGTTCCTTCGACTCCTTCCCAATAATGTTTAAAATTTATTTTAACGTTTGTATTTTCTGTACAATTAAAACTCCTTGTGGTTAAAGCAGCCTCATTAGGAGTTACAGCACCACCTAGTACAAAATCGTCAAAAACGGCATAGTATCCTCCAGAAGAACTATTAAAAAATGGCGAATTTTTAATCTGCCACACTGCCGATCCCTGTATCGCAGTATTAGTCCATCCTGAAGGCAAGGTCGGGTTAGAAAATGATTCCTGAATAAATATTTCTGCCTTTATGTCAAAATGAAATCCAAAAGAAAAAAGTGCAAGTGCTAAAACACATAAAAAATGCCTGTTCATAACAAAAATAATTTTTACTATTTTTACTAAAATACTGCATATATGATTTTGCAAGGAAAATTCTTTGTTCAGATTTAGAAATTAAAACAAATTTTAACAATGCAAAATGCTTTTTGTTCGTGTTTGTAAAGCCAGATATAATTATAAAACTTGCAAACTAACCAACATTCCTGATTTAAAATGTTATAGAAGCAATATAATACACCTTAGTTTATTCTTTAATAAATTTTATGATTTTAGTTTCGGTATTTCCCATTATTTGTAAGCAATAAATTCCTTTTTTCAAAGTCTCAGTTTTTATTTCATTATTTTCTTTAAATGTATAATTCATCACCAGTTTACCCAACATATCATAAATCTGAAAATTTTTAACGGTTAAATTGATATTTGTTTCTACTATAATTTTGTCAAGACAAGGATTGGGATAAACCTTAATTCCAGAGGAATTTTTTTACATCATTAACTCCTACCCCGGAATTAAATTCTATTACAAAATATAATGAACTGCTTCCAATAATATCATTCCATTCGCCGGCAACTCCAAGCATAGTCTTACCTGAAAGCCATCCGGTCAATCCAATAGCAGCATGATGTTGACTGCTTCCGAAATTATCAGGTTCTTTGGGAATTCCTGTACTTGAACCTCCACAATTATTATAAGCTCCATTTACAGCACTTCCATTCCCTGCTCCGTTTGATCCCTGTCTGGTCCAGAAATGCAAACCGGAATTATCGTTGTTTCCATCCCATATCCATGTTCCTTCGGCAGCCTGATCTGTTGATCCAATCCATACATAAGCAATGCCACCACCGTTAGATATACTTGTATATGTTGGACTTACTCCCCCACTAAGTATAGCATTATAAACAGCATCTTGTTAGTTCTGATCATTTATTTCAACAATATAACCGCCTCTTTCAACAGCACAGGTCGCTGCATTAACCAAGGTTTTCTTTTCCTTAACTAACTCATATTACTTACCGTTATAGGTAAAACTATATATATTTGAAGGATCTGCACATTGTCCATTTACATTATAAGTCGGAAAACATATCAATCCTAAAACAATTATTTGAAAAATTAATTTTTTCATGAGTTTAAATTTTTATATGTTGTTGAAACTCAGCACTTTTAACCGCAAAGATACGCAAAGTTTTTTCGCAAAGCACAGCAAAGAAAATTTAATCACTTTTTTTTGTGTTAATTTTTCTTATCATGAAAATTTCATAATTAAATTATTAAATATTTATTTTAATAAAAAAGCTGCCTGAGGCAGCTTTTTCCCTATAAATTTAAAAGATATATTTATTATTCAACTACGATTTTTGTTCTGAAACTTTGTCCATCAGCTTTTAACTCTAATGAATAAATTCCGGCAGAAATATCAGTAATATCAATAGTATTATTTATGACATTAACGGCTTTTACCATTTTACCCGTTACATCATAAATAAAGGCCATTTCAAAGTTATCATCACTTAAAATATTAACAACGTCTTTAGTAGGATTGGGATATACAATAATAGAATTAGAGTTGCTAGCAATTATATTAGAAGGATTCTCAATTGGTTGAAATCTGAGTGCTTTACTTTGTTGATTGCCTCCAATGCTGGTAACATTAGTTACACCATAAACCAAAACAGGCATTTTATAATCTTCATGAAACCAGTAATAATAATCATCACTAACACTCATAATTTCCATTGGTCCCGTTCCAATATCATATTTACCTGAAAAAGTTTCTTGAATTCGTATCCTTAAAACATTAGTGAGAGTGGTACCATTAGGTAATATCAGAGTTCCCTGAGCATCAGCCTGGATTTGCACATTTCCATTATCAATTATCATGTCTAAACCGGAAGCAAAAAAAGTTCCTGTATATGTATTAGTAAAACTTTGACCTGCTGTTATCGGGAACTTGAATAATAAAGCAGAATCATTGGCATAGTTCATATATAAATCTCCGGTAATACCCTTTCTCGCCATATAATAATTTCCGGACTTAATAAAAATTGCACCGCTTTGCCCGCTGGTAGTTTCGGCAAGATTTACATTAGTAAATTGTTCATATCCCGAAACTGTTGTAGGATCAACATAAGAAAACGAAACAGATGATTGTTGCATTAACCCGGTGTAGTCCCATAGCTTATTCGTAACAGGACCTGTTCCTCCGACTTCAAATCCAAAATCACTGCAATTAATATAATTAATTACATCTCCTACTTGCGGTATTTGATTTTGACCGCTAATTGTAACAAATTGACTAAATGAAAAAATGCTAATTGCTAATGCAGAAAATAAAAATAAAAATTTTTTCATACTCTTTAAATTTTATGGTTAATAATTTGTAATTTTTTGTAAAATTACTTTGTTTATAATTTAAATTGCAAATTACTTTGTACAAATTTGGAAATTTTTATTTTTGTGAATGAAAAAATTTATAATGCCAATTTTATGAACATTTTAGTTAAATTTATGTTTTTCAGCAATATAAACAAAATTCATAATGTTTTATTTTTTTCTTTTAATTAAAATATTTAAAAATGTTGACCTACATAAATATATTGCATTTCACTCTTATATTGATACCTTTAATTTTTTCGTTGCAATTATTTACATATCCAAGCACCCGAAAACCCTCACATAAAATATTAGGCACCTTACTAATTTTTGTTTCACTATATTATTTTGTTAATGCTCAGTTTATTTGCTCGAAAATTAACACCTGTGAATTTAATTTGAATTTTCTATTCTTTCTTTTTCTAAGTATTACTCCTTTTTATTATATCTACACAAAATCATTAACAGAAGAGTTTTTTGTTTTTAAGAAAAAATATCTTATAAATTTTATTCCGGCATTATTTGTTCTAATCTTTAGTATTATTTCTGTTAATTTCATTAAAAATCAAGAACCTCAGAATATTCTTAGCTTTAAAAGCATAAGACTTTTTGCGATTGTAATTTATAATATACAAATTCCTGTTTACACAGTATTGATATTTTTATCTTTAAAAAAACACGGTAAAAATCTTAGAGAAAATTTTGCCTACGAAAATTACCAGATAAATCTAACTTGGCTAAAAATATTTTTCATCGCATTTCTGATTTTTTCAATTTTGGATTTAAGCGTTTATTATTTTAATCCATATTTAAACTTAACTCCATTTTATTTCATTCTTTCTAATCTATTCTTTATATTTTTGGGGTATTTTGGCGTTCGACAAAATCAAATCTATAATATTTCAAACTATAAAATCCTTAATTTGCCCGTTGAATCCGAAACTCAGCTAAAGGAAATAACTAATCAAGAAATTATTGAGAATCCAGAGGAAATTTTACACGATAAAATCAAAGTATTATCTGAAACAAAAGCATTGGAAATTTATAATTCGGTATTAGATTTATTAGAAAATAAAAAAATATATCGCAAACAAGACCTTTCAATTTTTGATATTGCAGAAGAGTTAAATATTAATAAAACTTATATTTCAAATGCAATAAATAAAATATCGGGAACAAATTTCAATACATTTATAAACAAATACAGAATAGAAGAATCTAAAAAAATTTTAATAAATCAAGAATATAACAATCTTACTATTGAAGCAATTGCCAATGATGTTGGCTTTCATTCAAAATCTTCTTTCAACACCTGGTTTAAAAAACTTACCGGAAAAACTCCTTCTGAATTTAAAAAACAAATGCAAGAAATGGCTTTACAATAGCTCAACCTAATTTAGCAATCCTTCAAATATACTTAAAAACCTTCTTTGCCACGAACTAACAGAATATTTTTCAACAACTGTTTTACGTCCGTTTTCTCCTAAAATTTTTCTTAATTCCGGATCATTTATCAGATTTTCCAGACAAGCTAACCATTGCTCATCGTCAGAAGCAAGAAATCCATTTTCTCCATTTTTAATTATCTCAACATTAACTCCTACAGGAGACATAATTACAGGAATCCCGAGAGACATACATTGTAATCCTTTAAAACCGCATTTCCCTCGACTCCACTTATCGTCCGGTAATGGCATAATTCCTATATCAAATTCCAACAAATCCGAAATCTCATTCCGTAGTGTCCATTTGGTTAGTTTTACATCAATATCCCTTGTCCAATTTTCGGTATTTACAATAACTTTGAAATATACTTTGTCGCCAAATTTTTCTTTAATCTTTTTTAAAACCGGAACTGCAATATCAAAATGCTTTAAAGTAGTTTCCGTACCCGTCCAGCCAATACAAATTTTTTCTTTTTTTTCTTTTTTTAATCCAGGCTTATGATAATCAGTATCAATTGTTGTAGGAATTATTACAACATTATCATTAAATTTTCGGGCATACTCAGCAAGATATTCATTTCCAACAATAACAACATCGGCAAACTTACAAATATCGCCGGTTTTAGAAGTACGTTTCAGCCAGGCAAAAGCCTTGTTTCCATCGCTAGTGTCGTTAAGCCATATTGCATCGTCGTAGTCAAAAATCATTGGCTTTTTACGAGAAAATTGCCTTTCAAAAAATACGGTTCCAAGCCAAAATGCCTCTCTGTAAACGTAAACAACATCAAATTCGTTTAGTCTTTTTAAATCCTTTAGACGACGTAAAAAACTTTTAATAATTATCAAGACCTTTGAAAAATATTTTCCTCGCGAATAGAAAATTTTATCTTCGGCTTCGTTAAGCAAATTTGAGTAGGTTATCTCATATCCGTTTTCTTCCAGATAAGGGATAAAATGTTCGAAACGAAACCTCTGACCCGGTGAACGACCTTTACGATGTTGTACTATTGCAAGAATTTTTTTCATATTGCACAAAAATACAAAATCAATTGCTTAAGCCGGTCAGATTTTTGTAAATATTGAAGTATTTCTGTATTCCTTCCTCCAGAGAAAACAGGTTGCAAGCCGTTTGCCTTAGTTGCTCTTTTGGGATGCGCTTAAGTTCTTCGATTTTCTCCACAGCATTTACATACTCCTCACTGGTGAATTCTTTTATCAAAATACCTAATTCGTGTTCTTTGAAAAAAATATCAAGGTCACCGACATTAGCATTACAAATCACAGGTATCCCCATTCCAAGAAGTTCGGCAAGTTTTGTGGGAGAAGAGGCTTTTTTGGAAAATACAGGCTTAATAAAAAATATTGACAAATCAGCTAAACTTATCAAAGCCGGAATTTCCGGATAATTTGCCTTTCGAATTATAATATCTTCGCTTTTTAAATCAAACTTCTCTGCCATGGAGTATATAAAGGAAGGTTCGTCGCGTGTAATAATTAAAAACTTCGCATTTGACTTTTTACTTTTTAAAACAGAAAAAAATTCCATCATTTCTTCGGGCATATACCAGGTTCCGACAGAGCCAAGATAAATCAATACAAAATCTGTATCGCTAAGCTTTAGTTCACGAATAAATTCATTCTTTTTTGCCTCATCAACATTATTGTAATTAAAATGATTAACATCTGCACAACACGGAATTACCTCAATTGGAATTTCTCGAAATCCGAAATTATCTTTAATTATATCTTTTCCTGTTGATGTAAGACTTACTACATAATCAGCATTTGAAAGAAATTCTTTTTCTTTCTTTTTAAAATACTTGTAAACAATTCGATATATGGGATTAGATTGAGTCCAAAGTCCTCCATCTACTCTTTCGTCGGCATAAAAGCCTCTCATATCAAAAAGAAATTTAACCCCATACTTTTTCTTCAAACTAAAGCCAATAAATGCAGAAATATACGACCTGCAATGGATTATTTTAAAATCGTTAGTTTTATGAAGTTTTTCAGCTTTGCGTTGAAGTTTAAATATATCCAAAACGGTTGATATTACAGGAGGCTTTTTTGTATAATTTTCCGGATGCCAGAAAATTCCGTTTGCGTCAAGGAGTGTTTTTATTCTTTCATTATTGATTTCAAAATTTTTTATTTTTTCAGCCGAGAGAATGTGTATTTCAAATCCGAGCTTGCTTAGTCCAATTAAATAAGGAATGACTTGCGACTGACCGAGTGGATCAGTCATGCCATCATAAGAAACATATAATACTTTAATTTTATTCACGGTAAATATGTAATTAGAAAACAAAAATATATAATTCTTTCTTATTTGCTTAGAAAACAATAAAATTAAAAAACTGTTTTTCAATGTTTTATATTTAATAATAATTTAATTCTCGATTTAAAATAAATTTTTTACTTTCGTAAACTTTTGTTTTATGAATAATTTTAATTTAAGGTTAATATTGACTATTTTACTTTTTTCTTGTGGGTATAATTCATATTCACAACGATTAGATATTGATAAGGTAATTGACACGGGGAATTTTCACGATACTATTCAACAATTATGGTTAAAAAGTAAACCAAATATCAATCTTCTTTTAAATACAGCAAACATTAGTTCCAATAATCTTTATCAAGTACAAATCAGAACAAATGTATTGCTGAGATATGCCTTTATAAACGAGGATTACCAACTTATTGACGACTTGCTTTCGGTTTATATGAAAGCCACAACAAAAGTTAAACACCTCGATAAATATAAATTTTCCTATTGGGATAAAAATTCGAATAAAAAAGAATCTGTCTTTAAACTGGATAAACAATACCCAATGTGGATTGACGGGAACGATACTGTGAATATTTCACAGGAAAGGATTTTGGCTGTTAGTCAGTTCCTTGCCTTGATTTCGGATGCAATTTTTAATATTGCCCTGATTCCATCTCAAAATCGAACTAAAACAATGTATCTTTTTGCTGATAGATATTCAAAAATTTTGGACAGTCACTTCGAGAGATGGATTTTAGGAATGAATGTTATTGATGAAAATAATAACATTGTAAAAGCTGGTCCTTTTCAAAGACGCGGATGGGATTGTAAATACAATGGGATTTATACTGAAACAAGACTCTCGCATAATCAGCTGTTAGATATTTTATTAGAAAATAAGTGCGGTAACGGGAGCTCACAAAAATATTGCAACAGTATTACTGATACTGATTTATGGATTATTGCAGGAATAAGCTCTTATTTAGCTGCTTATTACATAGACTCTACACTTGTTAAAAATATTTCGCATCCGGATTTTTACAAAGATGTATATTTACCTAAAGCCAACCGTTTAATAGAATCGCGAATAAACGTTACCATTTTGACAGATTTTTCTGGAAACTATGTTTGGGGAGCTGATTTCGACAATGGGAGTTCATACGATCATCCCGATAATAAATTTGCAGGCTACACAAATCAATATAGTTTTCCGACCGATAGAGATATTGCACCTGTTGAAAATCTCGGATGGGATTTAAGTCATGCCAGACGCTTTGTAAATGTTTTTCAAACTCTTTACGAAACCAAAGATTATCTGGGGCTAAATTTTCCCGGCGAAAACATATTGAAAATGTTTGCAAATCAGTTTGCTTATAAAGTTTTTAATGGTGATTTTGAATATCCTTTGTTTGCAAATTATTTCGATGGCACTAATGGCTGGTATAGAGTTGATTATGAGAAAAGAAAAAATTTCGGATACGGACCTTCGGATATGTCAATCGCTGCTTATTCGGGAGGATTTATGTTTTGGAAAGATTATAACACTGATATTAAAAAAATTGCTAATTCCTTATATACCCTAATTCATACAACAAATCAACAAAAATTAGATTTCTTAAATCAACGCTACGAAAAGAATTATTGGTCGAATAACACAACAACAAATTTACCGGTAAGAGTTCAATCAATATTTTTTAAGAACAACGTCCTTGAAATAGATAATGTTTCCACCAGATTTACTTTATTATCTTTTTATGCTTCAATTGTAACTCCAATAAAAAAAACATCAACATTAAATTCTATTCACGAATCTGTAACCCTTTATCCAAACCCTGCCGGGGATCAAGCATTTGTAATTTCCGAGAAAAAAATTACAGAAATTTCTGTTTATGACTTATCCGGAAACTTACTTTACAGAAAAAAACATAATAATTCAATTGTCTCCATTTCATTAAATGAATTTTCTTCAGGCACTTACATTATTGTAATAAAGGACGAAAACGACTCAATTTCTCGAAAGAAACTAATAGTTCTTTAGTTCTGAATAAACAAAATAAACTGTCCAAACTTTTTCATAAATCATAATTATAAATAATTTTGCATTTATTATGATGAGATTTTTACGAAAAATATATTACTCTCTTCCTTTTGAGTTGCGGAATTTTATTAGATTAATTTTTGCAATTCCCAATGATATAAAATACATTTTTGCAAATAAAAAGAATTTGGTTCCACCAAAACGTCTTAGAAATATCGGAAAAGGTGATTTTATAGAAATCGGGAACAATTTTTTTAATCATATCATTAACAATACTAACATTAACACCAAAAGCAATATATTAGAAATTGGCTGCGGCTGCGGAAGAATATCCGTTCCATTCACCAAATTTCTTGAAGATCCCGGGAGATACATTGGATTTGACATTTTAGCTGCCCCCATTAAATGGTGCAAGAAAAATTACTCTGGATATAAGATTTTTGAATTTGACTATTTCCCCATTAAAAATGATTTATACAATCCTTACGGCAAAATTTCCGCTGCCGAGTTTAAATTTCCTTATCCTGAAAATAAATTCGACCTTATATTAGCAGTTTCCGTTTTTACGCACATGCAAAAAAATGAAACAGAAAATTATTTTTCACAAATTCCAAAATTATTGAACACATCAGGAATTTTTTATGCAAGTTTTTTTATTCTTCGAGATAACCAAAAATCAGATTTTTTCCCTTTCGACAATGGAGACTTCTTATTGCACAATAAAAATCTACCATCGGCCAATGTTGCTTATCGTTTAAATTATATCGAAAAATTAGCAGTAAACAACGGATTAAAAATTTCTAAAATCGAAGAGGGTTGGTGGAAATTCGGCAAAAAAATGAAAAATTACATTATTTTTCAAGATATTATTATTTTTCAAAAACAATAAGAATTAAAATGTGTTTAGTAATAAAAAAATAATTTAATTATGAATCTTTACGAAAATCCTAAATATCAGGAATTTAACATTAATGGAGTATTGCATATTGCTCCGGAAGAAGCTTTTGATTTAATCCTCAAAGATGAAATATATTTTATTGATGTCAGAGAATCCTCCGAAACCCGAAGAAAATACTTTGATTTTCAGAATGTTTTTTTTCATCCTATGAGTGTTATTCTTGATCGTTTGCAATATATTCCAAAAGAAATTCCTCTGGTTATTGTCTGCGACGAAGGTGTGAGAAGTACAAAAGTTGCAAATTTATTGATCCGTCAAGGTTATAAAACAGTTGCCAATCTTGATGGCGGTATAAAAAAATGGGAAGAAATGCATTATCCAATAGTAACAGGAGGTCTAAATAAACTTGACGATTTTGACGGGTCATGCAATCCGGGAACCTGTGGTTGTAGCTGTAGCGGTTGTGGTCAATAAATAAGAAACTATTTCGAAATATTGATTTTCTCAATCCAATTTGCAAGATCAAAATCTAAATTAGTTATACCATTAACATCATTATTAAATAAAGTTATTTTCATTTTTCGGTAACCCCCGCACCATTGAGGATGGTGATTGAGCTTTTCGGAAATTAACGCTACTTTTGTCATAAAAGCAAAAAGATTTATAAAGTTTTCAAATTCAAACTCCTTGAATAACCCATTTTCGGAAGAACTCCATCCCGGGAGATTTTCGAGATTTGCTTCAATTTCATTTTTTGTCAGCTTTTTCATATTCATACTTTGAAAATATTTTAGATTTTACATTTATGTACCACAAAATGTTTGATATCTTGTTTCAAAGTCAAAATCAGGAGGATTCATAAAATCATCTGTTTCTACTTCGTAATAGTAGGGTTTTAAAGTTTTTTTCAATAGGTTTTCAAACAATTCGAGATTGCCTGTTAATGCTTCATTAAGAGCCTTTTCAACAATATGATTGCGAGGAATCAGCACAGGATTATTTTTCTGCATTACAGTAATTGCATTATCAATTCCTACTTTATTGGTTATAATATTTTCCCAGATTCTAACCCATTCTTTGAGTTCATCATTTTTATTTGATATAATTTCTCTAGCGTTCTCGTCTGAAAGCATAAAAAATGTATTTGTAAAATCCAGGTAATTTTTTTGCATAAGTTTTAAAATATCATCAATTAAAAAGTACAAATCAGGAGACGCTGCTTCAAAACCGATTTTTTTCAACATTTTTTCATAATACACGCTTTCCCACAGATTATCAAATTCATTTATTTCGTT
The DNA here is from genome assembly GCA_937982115.1 of uncultured Bacteroidales bacterium. Lineage (GTDB taxonomy): Bacteria > Bacteroidota > Bacteroidia > Bacteroidales > ML635J-15 > Bact-19. The sequence continues at coordinate 11,594 of CALJNE010000053.1, forward strand.
TTGAGCGAGTTGAATCGCAATGTTTTCATCATCATGTAGAATAGGCAACAAAGTCTCGGCAAAACGGGCAAGATTCCATTTTATTATTCGTGGTTGATTCCCGTAGGCATATCTTCCAAAATGGTCTATTGAACTATAAACCGTTGAAGTATTATAATAATTCATAAAAGCACAGGGTCCATAATCAAATGTTTCACCGCTCAATGCAACATTATCGGTATTCATAACCCCGTGAATAAAGCCTACCCTCATCCAATCAGCAACTAAATTGACCTGAATTTGAATAAATTTACGCAATAAACTCAGAATTGGATTATCTTCATTAATCAATTCCGGATAAAGGCGTTTAATAGTATAATAGGACAATTCTTTCAAAACATTTTTTGTGCAAAAATTTGCAGCATATTCAAAAGTGCCTATTCGAATGTGGCTTTTCATCAGGCGTAAAAGAACTGCTCCATCATTCACTTGCTCACGATAAACATTTTCACCGGTTTTAAATACTGCCAAGCTTCGAGATGTGGAAATACCAAAATTATACATTGCTTCGCTAATTAAATATTCCCTTAACATTGCTTTTAAAGTAGCTTTTCCGTCTCCATTCCGAGAATATGCAGTACGTCCGCTACCTTTTAACTGTATATCAACCCTATTTCCATTTTCGAGAATATGTTCGCCTAAAATTATGGCTCTTCCATCACCGAGCATTGTAAAATGTCCAAATTGATGTCCTGCGTATGCTTGAGAAAAAAATTTTTTATCATTATTTCCAGATTTTATTTCATCAATTATTCTTAACAAATTTTCAGGAGCTATCCCTATATCACGGCATAATTTATCGTTGATTTTTACGATTTCAGGTTTTATAAAAACTTCGGGATATTCAAAGCTGAAAAATTTTTCAGGAAGGTTTAAATATGAGTATTCGAAACGAAAAGTATTTTGAGGTTTCATAAACAAAATTCTATTTATGCAATTAACAGAATAAATACAATATTGTTGATTTTCGAGATAGGACTATGTTTTTTGGTTATTAGAGTGAAAATTGTTAATATTTCAAGACTAAAGAATCAGAAAAATGACTTGAGCACCTAATAACATCAAAACCAGAGCCAATGGATATATAGTTGCATAAGCGATTGAAGGAGCTTGTAATTTAGTCATTGAGGAAGCGGCTGCGAGACCCGGAGTAGAAGTCATTCCTCCACAAATAACACCTAATAATGTTAATATGTCTATTTTCAGGAAATACAAAGAAATAACAACCCCAACAATCATCGGTATCAGAGTAACAATAACTCCGGACACTAAAATCTGCCAAACATTTGATTTTAATACATGAACTATTTCACTTCCAGCTTCGGTACCCACAGCCGATAAAAATAATATCAAACCAATATGTCTTAAAATTTGATTTGCAGCTGTGGTCATGGAAAACACTACCGGTCCTACTTTACGTAACCTACCTAAAATAATTGCAGAAAACATCACACCTCCGGTTAATCCGAGCGATAGGTTAATACTGCCAAATCTAAGTGAAAGTTTACCAATCAAAACACCAAGAATTATCCCGATGCTCAAAGGCACATAATTGTTTTCGTACAATTTATTGGCTTCATCACCAATAAGTTCAATAAGTTTTTTTATATCCTCTTTAGCTCCCACAACCTTAATCTTATCACCGAATTGCAGTTTAATATCAGAAGCTGCTGAAAAATCAACTCCACTACGTCGAATTCTGGTTGCTACAACATTATATTTACTCTGGATATGTAAATCATGAAGCGTTTTTCCAATTACTTTTCTGTTAGTAACAATAATAAATTTAGCATCATAATTACTATCAAGGGCAATTCCCAAATCTGTTGGCGGACCAACAATATTTTCAAGTTCTTTAAGTGCTTTTTCCGGGCCAACGGCTTTTATTATGGCTCCCTTATGCAGAATCGTTGTTGGTGAGGGCGTAAAAGCTTTATTCTGGTACAAAACGCGTGAAATGCTTACTCCGCTTTTTTCTCTAAGTTTTATCTCACTCAAAGTTTTTTCAACAATATCATTGTTTTCAACAATAAAATTTTTATTTATGATTTTAGGATATTTTTCTTCAAGTTTGGAAGAATATGCATTTTCTACTTGTTTTATATCTATGTTTAAAATTTTCGGCAAAATTTTAACAAACAATACTACGCCAATAACTCCAAAAGGATAGGTTACCCCGTATGCAACAGCAGAGTCTTTGATATTGTTGGACAGTTCGGTAACAGCAGCAAATCCCGGTGTAGAAGTGAGTGCTCCGGCAAAAATTCCACCGGCAACATTCGGGCTAAAATTAAAAATCAACGACACTAATACTACCGACAAAATGCCTGTTAAGATTATTACAATACTAAAAATTGTAAGTTTTTTCCCGTCATTTTTAAGTGTTTCAAAAAAAGATGGACCGGCTTGAAAACCAACTGTGAAAATAAATAAAACAAGCCCAATGTCTCTCAAATCTTTAGGAATAACTATCCCAAAATATCCTAGAATAATAGAAACAAACAAAACTGCAGAAATATCTAAACTGATATTTCTTATTTTTATGTTCCCTAATAAAAAACCAAGTATTATTATAAGGAACAGAGAAAAATATGGTTGAAAAATAATTTCCATAATTCAAAATCAAAATTAATGGCAAACTCCCAATGCCATAATGTTGTAAAAAATAATTTGATTGTGTTTTAGAGCAGAAATCTCAAAAATTTTTTAAAATTATCGTATCCTTTTTTGAATCAAATAGAGTAATTCCTTTCTATTTATAGGTTTAGAAATGTAATCATCAAAACCTTCGTCTAAAAGATTTTTTTCATCATTTGCATGAGCATAAGCCGTACAAGCAATAACAGGAATTTCGGAGTCAATAGTTTTAATAATTTTTAAACACTCAATGCCGTTTAATTCGGGCATTTTAATGTCCATTATAATCAAGTCAAAATTATTTTTTTTGTTTTTAACGAGCTCCACGACTTCAGTTCCGGTTTTTGCATGAAATACGTTGGCTTCCTTTTTCGAGAGTATTGTATTAAAAAGTATAAAATTAACTTTTTCGTCTTCGGCAATAAGAATATTTTTACCTTTAAAGGTTAAGCCCTCATAATCAAAATTATCAGCCTCTGAAATTAAATTTGTCTTTGCCGGAATGTCAAAAAAGAAATTTGTTCCTTTGCCCGGTTTTGATTCCACACATATTTTTCCACCCAAAGCTTCTACAAAACCTTTTGCTATGCTTAATCCCAAACCTATTCCTCCTTTTTCCGATTGCAGCTTCCCGGTAACAAAACGTTCAAAGATTTTTTCTGTCATTTCGGGTTCGATACCCTTGCCGGTATCTTTAACATAGCAAAGAATAGAATTTTCACTTATTTTATATCCAAATCGAACCTCTCCTTCATCAGTAAATTTAATAGCATTATCAATCAAATATGAAAAAATTTGTTCGATTCGAGCTTTATCACTGAAAATGTAAATTTTATTCTCGAAGCTTTTTTCAGAAATTAAAGACAAGTTTTTTTTCTTAGAACTACTTAAAAAATTACTGTGAAGATTATCTATAAGTTCGTTAATATCAAATTTCTCTAGTCTTAAATACAATTGTCCTGATTCAAGAATACTGATGTTAATGATATCATCAACAATTTTAGATAAACTAAAACAAGATGACTTAAGATGATTTAAATAATTGGATTTATCCTTTGCATCCCCCGAAATTGATGACAAAAGTTCGCTAAACCCAATAATAGCATTAAGCGGATTGCGAATTTCGTAGCTTAAATTATTCAAAAAAATCGTTTTAAATCTATCATTCTCTTCAGCAATTTCTTTGGCTTTTAGCAATTCCATTTCTATAAGTTTTCGTTCCGAAATATCTCGACCAACACCAATAATGTGCTTTAATTGATTATCGGAATCTAATACTGCTCTAAAACTCCACGAAAACCATTTGTTCCCGGCCTTAGTGTTTACAATATTTTCGAGATATGCAGAATACGGATATTTTGAAAGTCTTTCAAAAATATGACTAAAACTACTTTCATTATCGAAAATTAATTGCTTAAAACTTTTTCCCAAAAGTTGATTTTCACTCCTATCAAAAACATTACAAAAAGCTAAATTAACATAGGTAAGTCTTCCAAGGTGGTCTGACTTAAAAATAAGTTCATTTTGATTTTCTACTATCAAACGATATTTTTCTTCACTTTCTTTAATCTTTTTCTTATAATTAACTCTTTCAGAAACGTCAAACAAAGTAGAATCAAGGAATTTTTCACCGTTTATTTCAGTAAATACTCCTTTTTCGAAAATATATTTCAGCAATCCGCTTTTTGTTAAAATCCTGTATTCTAATTGTATTTTTTTATTGTTATAGAATTCTCTTTCTAATTTGCTTAACAACCCATTTCTATCCTCGGGATGAATTAAATCAATAAAAGAAATTTCTTGATTATTTATTATTTGGTGAGGAAGATATTCAAACAAATTAACACAATTACGAGATATTACTTTTACTGTACGCGACTCATCAATATAACTCCTCAATCCAACAACTGAAAAATTCTCGTGTAAAGATTCCAGCTTAAGATTTTTGAAATGAGCATTTTGTTCAATATGTTCAATCAGTTCTTTTATTTCATTTTGACGTATTTCTTTTAATTGAACAATTATGAAATTATTTTTTTCATTAACTGAGGAAAGAATTATTTGATAGACCTTATTTAATTCCGGAAAAAATCTGATATGAATAGAATTATTTAAATCTCTGTTTTTTGCATCTGACAATATTTTATAAACTTCTGATATAATTTGGTTAGAATTATTGTCAAACGATAAAATCATCTTTTTGTTTTTGTAAACGAAAAGCCCGTTGTCCCTGTCAAAAACAAAAGCTTCGTAATCCAAAAAATCAAGAAATTGGAACAATTGAAAATCCATAAAAATTATTTTTTACAAATATATTGCATAAAAAAGAATCAATTATCAAAGATTGACAATATTTGTAATAAAATATAAAAATTTCTATTTCTTTACGAAAAAAATCACAATAAAAAACCCTTTTAATGATTTCTCATTAAAAGGGCGGAAATATATTGGTTAACTGCTTCGGGTCGAATTTAGCTACCCTACTGTCTTTGATGTCTATTACATCATGTCGCCCATTCCCGGACCGGGCATAGGAGCAGGTTTTTCTTCAGGAATTTCGGCTATAACACATTCTGTTGTCAATAACATACCGGCAATGCTAGCTGCATTTTCGAGAGCTATACGAGCAACTTTTGCAGGGTCAATAACTCCGGCTTCGTAAAGATTTTCGAATTGGTCGGTTCTTGCATTGTATCCGAAATCATCTTTACCTTCTTTAACTTTTTGAACAACAACAGACCCTTCTTTACCTGAATTTTCAACAATTCTGCGTAGTGGTTCTTCGAGAGCTCTCAATACAATCTGGATACCGGTATTTTCGTCTTCGTTATCACCTTTCAAAGCGGAAATAGCCTGAATAGCTCTGATGTAAGCAACACCACCACCCGGGATAATACCTTCTTCAACTGCTGCACGGGTAGCAGATAAAGCATCCTGATAACGATCTTTCTTTTCTTTCATTTCTACTTCAGTAGTTGCACCAACGTAAATAACTGCAACTCCGCCTGCTAATTTAGCAAGTCTTTCCTGAAGTTTTTCGCGATCGTAATCACTTGTGGTAATTTCGATTTGTTTTCTGATTTGAGCAACGCGAGCTTTAATTTGTTCAGGGTCTCCTTTTCCCCCAATAATTGTAGTGTTTTCTTTGTCAATTTCTATTTTATCAGCTCTACCAAGTTGTGCCATGTTAGCATTTTCGAGTTTGAGGCCTCTTTCTTCGGTAATGAATTCGCCACCGGTGAGTATTGCTATATCTTGTAACATTTCTTTTCTTCTGTCACCAAATCCCGGAGCTTTAACGGCAGCAATTTTCAGAGTACCTCTTAATTTATTAACAACTAAAGTAGCTAAAGCTTCACCTTCAACATCTTCAGCAATGATCAACATTGAACGACCTTCCTGAGCAACCGGTTCAAGTACCGGGAGAAGATCTTTCATTGAAGATATTTTCTTGTCGGTAATTAAAATATATGGATGTTCGAGAACAGCTGCCATTTTTTCAGAGTCAGTCATGAAATATGGAGAAACATAGCCTCTGTCGAACTGCATACCTTCAACAACCTTAACTTCGGTAATAGTGCCTTTTGCTTCTTCAATGGTAATAACGCCTTCTTTTTTAACTTTTTCCATTGCAAGAGCAATGTCTTTCCCGATTTGGTTGTCGTTATTTGCTGAAATAGTAGCAACTTGTTCGATTTTTTTGATGTCGTCATCAACGGTTTTGCTCATTTTTTTAATTTCCGCAACAACGGCAGCAACAGCTTTATCAATACCGCGTTTTAAATCCATTGGATTTGCACCTGCGGTTACGTTTTTCAATCCTACATTTACTATAGCTTGAGCCAAAACAGTAGCTGTGGTTGTTCCGTCGCCTGCATCATCGTTAGTTTTTGAGGCAACTTCTTTAACCATTTGAGCTCCCATATTTTTGAAAGGATCTTTAAATTCAATTTCTTTTGCTACTGTTACTCCGTCTTTAGTAACCTGTGGAGCACCGTATTTTTTTTCTAAAACAACATTACGACCTTTAGGACCCAATGTAACTTTTACAGCATTTGCAAGAGCATCAACACCTTGTTTCAACAATTCTCTTGCTTCTATATCATACTTAATTTCTTTTGCCATATCTATAAAATTTTAAGGGTTAAACATTATTTATTCAATTATCAATAAAATATCTGATTGATTCATAATCAGATAATCTTCATTATCAATTTTTATTTCGGTTCCTGCATAACGTCCATAAAGAACCATATCACCCACTTTTACTTCCATTTCTTCATCTTTTTTTGGTTTTCCTACTGCAACAACTTTTCCTCTTTGAGGTTTTTCTTGAGCTGAATCAGGAATAATAATTCCACTTGATGTTTTCTGCTCTGCTGCTTCAGGTTTTACCAACACTTTACCTGTCATTGGTCTTCCTAAGTTTGCCATATTCTATTCGTTTTTTGGTTAAACATTATCAAATTCACGCTCCCGCTCTTACTAAAAATATGCCATTAAAATTTTTCTGTCAAATTTTATCAAAAGCCTGTTTATTTATTTAACAAAAAGTGACAAAATGTCGCAGAATAGATTAAAGTAAATATTTAAAACTTTTTCCGGCATAATTTGCCATCGGACCTAAATTTTCTTCTATTCTTAACAATTGATTGTATTTGGCAATTCTTTCGCTCCTGCAAGCAGAACCTGTTTTTATTAAGCCGGTATTTAATGCCACTGACAAATCAGCAATAAAAGTATCCTCAGTCTCTCCTGATCTATGGCTTATAACAGCAGTATATGAATTGCGTTGAGCTATATTGACAGTATCAAGAGTTTCGGACACTGTACCGATTTGGTTTAATTTAATCAGAATAGAATTAGCAACATTTCTCTTAATTCCTTCAATAAGCCTTAGCGGGTTTGTTACAAAAATATCATCTCCAACAATTTGGATTTTTGATCCCAGTTTTCGGGTCAATAACTCCCAACCTTCCCAATCATCCTGAGCCATACCATCTTCAATTGATATGATAGGATATTTTTTTGTCAATTTTTCCCAGTAACTCACCATTTCCTTAGAATCCATACTGTTTCGACCGGAATTTAAAAAATATAGTTTTTTTTCGGAGTCATAGAATTCCGAAGCAGCAGGATCCAGTGCGATAAAAACATCTTCGCCGGGTTTATATCCAGCCATTTCAATTCCTTTTAAAATAAGTTCAATAGCCTGTTCATTAGATTTTAGATTAGGTGCAAAACCTCCTTCATCGCCAACGTTAGTGGAAAATCCTGCATTTTTTAGAACAATTTTTAAATTATGAAATATTTCAACGCCCATTTGCAAAGCCTCGCTAAAACTGTCTGCTCCGGTAGGCATTATCATAAACTCTTGAATATCAATCTGATTGTCGGCATGTTTACCTCCATTAATAATATTCATCATCGGTATTGGCAGAGTTCTGGCATTTACTCCGCCGATATAGTTATATAATGCCATTCCGTGTTCTATTGCAGCAGCCTGAGCACATGCCATAGAAACTGCCAAAATTGCATTAGCTCCAAGATCCGACTTATTTTGAGATCCATCAAGTTCAATCATAGCTCTGTCAATTGAATTTTGATCATCAACATAATACCCCTTCAGAGCTTCATTAATTGTATTGACAATATTATAAATTGCTTGTTGAACCCCTTTTCCTAAAAACCTGTTTTTATCATTATCTCTCAATTCAAAAGCTTCGTGCAAACCCTTTGAAGCTCCGCTAGGTACGGAGGCTTTACCAATAACGCCGGCTGTTGTGAAAACTTCAGCTTCAACCGTTGGATTACCTCTAGAATCTAAAATTTCTCTTGCGTGAATATTTGCAATTTGTCCCATAACAATAAATTTTTAACAAAATAAATAAAAAAATCGTCTGAAAAGCGAATTATTCACTCTCAGACGATTTTTTTTTTAGTACAGAACTAAACTTTATTCTTTAACTTCTGTATCGTTATTGTTTTCTTCTGCTTGTTTTTCTTCTACGATTTCATTAGCAGGTTCAATAGAAGCTTCCGGAGCTACAGTAGTTTCAGCAACTTTAGTTTCTAACTTTTTAGATTTGCTGCGTGAACGACGTTTAGATTTTTTAACTGCGTCTTTAGTACCAAGCATATTTTCGTTGTAATCAACCAATTCAATTATGCACATATCTGCAGCATCACCAAGTCTTGTTCTGGTTTTGAGAATGCGAGTATATCCTCCGGGGCGATCACCCACTTTAACAGCAACTTCTCTAAAGAGTTCAGTAACAGCGTATTTGTTTTCCAAATAACTGAAAACAATACGACGATTGTGAGTAGAATCAACTTTTGCTCTTGTTATTAACGGCTCAACATATTTACGTAAAGCTTTAGCTTTTGCAACGGTAGTTTCAATTCTTTTGTGCAAAATCAAAGAACTTGCCATATTCGAAAGCATGGCTTTGCGATGAGCACTGGTTCTTCCAAGGTGATTAACTTTTTTATTGTGTCTCATTTTACTTCAATTTTTTATTCCTTATCCAACTTATATTTCGAAATATCCATACCAAAATTCAAGTTCTTGACATCTAACAGATTTTCAAGTTCGGTGAGAGATTTACGCCCGAAGTTTCTGAATTTCAGTAAATCATTTTTATTATACTGAACCAAATCTCCTAATGTTTCGATTTCGGCAGCTTTTAAGCAATTCAAAGCTCTAACAGACAAATCTAAATCAACTAATTTTGTTTTTAACAGCTGACGCATTCTGAGAACTTCTTCATCGAATTCATCATTTTCTTGCTTATCGGATGTGTCGAGAGTAATCTTTTCATCCGAGAATAACATGAAATGATAAATTAATATTTTAGCTGCTTCTTTCAATGCATCTTTAGGATGAATTGAGCCGTCAGTATCAATTTCAATTATTAGTCGTTCATAATCGGTTTTTTGTTCTACACGCATATTTTCAACGTAATATTTTACGTTTCTGATAGGTGTAAAAATAGAAGCAATAGGAATTACGCCTATTGTATCATCAAGGAGTTTATTTTCTTCTGCGGACACATAACCTCTTCCCTTAATGATACTCATTTCCATTTTAAGAGTAACACTCGGATTCATTCTACAGATTAAAAGATCCGGGTTCAGAATTTTAAAACCTGAAAGGAAACGACCTATATCACCGGCTCTGAATTCGTCCTGACCGGAGATAACAATGCTCACGTTTTCTTGATTTACGTCTTCGATTTGCTGTTTAAAACGAACTTGTTTTAATTGCAAAACAATTTCGGTAACATCTTCGATAACACCGGGTATTGTAGAAAACTCGTGATCAACGCCTTCGATTTTTATTGAGGAAATTGCAAATCCTTCCAAAGAAGAAAGCAAAATACGTCTCAAGGCATTGCCGACAGTTATTCCGTATCCGGGTTCTAATGGGCGAAATTCAAATTTTCCATGAAAATCATTCGCCTCAAGCATTATTACCTTATCAGGTTTTTGAAATGCTAATATTGCCATTTAATTAATTTTTATTTTGAATACAATTCAACTATTAACTGCTCTTTAATATTTTCTGGGATATCTTCTCTTTCAGGAATTGACATAAATTTTCCTGCGAAAGCGTTATCATCCCATTCTAACCATGGATACTTTGAATGATTGTATCCACTCAAAGAATTAGTAATTACTTCGAGAGATTTGGATTTTTCTCTTACTGAAACGATATCTCCTGGTTGTAACAATAGAGAAGGAATGTTACATTTTTTACCATTAACCAGTATATGATTATGCGATACTAGTTGACGAGCAGCTGCTCTTGTGGGAGCTATGCCCATGCGAAAAACAACATTATCTAAGCGAGATTCCAAAAGCTGTAAAAATACAACACCGGTAATACCTTTTTTTCTTGTAGCTTTCTCGAAAAGATTTTTAAACTGTCTTTCAAGTAAACCGTAAGTATATTTTACTTTTTGCTTTTCGCGTAATTGAACTCCATATTCAGAAGTTTTTCTTCTCTTTTTATTTAAACCATGCATTCCGGGAGGATAATTCTTTTTTTCGAGTACTTTATCCGGTCCGAAAATTGGTTCTCCAAATTTTCTTGCAATCTTTGATTGTGGTCCTCTATATCTTGCCATTTTACAAACTTTTAAACGGTTCTAAATTACTTTTACACTCTTCTACGTTTCGGCGGTCTGCATCCATTATGTGGTAATGGAGTAACATCAATAATTTCGGTAATTTCAATACCTAAGTTATTGATAGTACGAATTGCAGATTCACGACCTGCACCGGGTCCTTTAACAAAAACTTTGGCTTTTCTCATACCTAAATCATAAGCCACTTTTCCACAATCTTCTGCAGCCATTTGACCAGCATAAGGAGTATTTTTCTTTGACCCTTTGAACCCTAATTTTCCGGATGAAGACCAGGAAATCACTTGTCCATCGTTATTAGTAATACTTACAATGATATTATTGAAAGATGTATGGATGTGAACCTGTCCGGTAGGTTCTACTTTTACTACACGTTTTTTCGTTACTTTTGTCTTCTTAGCCATAACTATTTATTATTTCTTTTTGTTGGCAATAGTTTTTTTCTTACCTCTACGAGTTCTCGCATTATTCTTAGTTTTTTGTCCTCTTAAGGGCAAACCAAGACGATGACGTATTCCGCGATAACATCCTATATCTTGTAAACGTTTAATGTTTAACTGAATTTCAGAACGCAATTCTCCTTCAAGTCTGTATTTTCCAACTTCTTGACGGATAGCTGCAATCTGATCGTCTGTCCAATCTTTTGCTTTAATGTCGCGGTCAACGCCGGCATTTTTTAAAATTTCATTTGCCCTGCTACGACCAATACCGTAGATGTAGGTTAACGCAATTTCACCACGCTTGTTGTTAGGGATATCTACACCCGCTATTCTTGCCATATTCTCTTATTAGTTTTTAATTACACAATTCGTTACTATTAACCCTGACGTTGTTTGAATTTAGGGTTCTTTTTATTTATCACATAAATCCTTCCTTTTCTTCTGACGATGATACAATCGTCGCTGCGTTTTTTTACTGATGCTCTAACTTTCATTTTTTATATTTTTTAATCATTTATACCTGTATATTATTCTTCCTTTTGTCAGATCATAGGGTGACATTTCTAAACGAACTTTATCGCCCGGCAATATTCTAATATAGTGCATACGCATTTTACCCGAAATATGAGCTGTAATTACATGCCCGTTTTCGAGTTCTACTCTGAACATTGCGTTTGATAACGCTTCCAATATAGTACCATCTATTTCTATAGAAGGTTGTTTCGCCATAATTTATTTTTGTTTGTTTAATACTTCTTCTATAATACTAAAATCCGACAAAATTTCTGCCTTTTCATTTCGTACTACAATTGTATGTTCGAAATGTGCCGAAGGCTTTCTGTCAAAAGTTCTTATTGTCCAACCATCTTTCTCCTGATAAATTTCTTTTCGGCCTAGATTTATCATTGGTTCAATGGCAATTGTCATTCTCTCTTTTAGTTTTACGCCCTTACCCGGTTTACCATAATTCGGAACTTCAGGTTCTTCATGTAATCTACGACCTATGCCGTGACCTACTAATTCTTTTACAACGGAATATCCATGAGACTCTGCATGCTTTTGAACAGCCGCTCCTATATCACCTGTTGTTTTTCCGGTTACTGCCTGCTCTATTCCCTTGTAAAGACATTCTTTCGTTACTTTGAGCAAAGCTTTTATTTCCGGTTTAACTTCCCCAACTTCAAAAGTATAGCATGAGTCACCGTTAAATCCGTTAAGAATCACTCCGCAATCAATAGAAACGATATCACCGTTTCGTAATTGATAGTTTGAAGGTATTCCATGAACAACAACATCATTTACCGATACACACAAAGTATTTGGATATGAATTGTAGTTTAAAAATCCCGGAATTCCTCCATTATCACGGATAAATTCTTCGGCTAATTTATCCAGAAAAAGAGTGGTTACCCCTTCGCGAATTTCTGAAGCAAGGATTGCATGTGTCCTCGACACCAATAAGCAACTTTGCCTCATCAATTCAATCTCTTCCTCTGTCTTAACAAAAATCATCAAAGAACTTTAAAACTATTAATTATTAATTAAATTGCAGAGAATGATCCTCTACCTTTAATTCTTCCACTTTTTGTTAATCCGTCGTAATGACGCATCAACAAATGACTCTCGATTTGCTGTAGTGTATCGAGAACAACACCAACAAGAATCAACAACGAAGTTCCACCAAAGAACTGAGCAAATTTCGGATTAACCCCGGCTAGGGTAGCCATTGCAGGTAGAATCGCAATAATAGCTAAGAAGATAGAACCCGGAAGAGTAATTCTTGACATAATTGTGTCTAAAAACTCAATAGTCTTTTTTCCAGGTTTTACTCCGGGAATGAATCCGCCGTTTTTCTTCATATCTTCAGCCATTTGCTGTGGATTGATGGTTACTGCAGTATAGAAATAAGTAAATATTATAATCAAAAATGCGAAAGTAAAGTTATACCAAAAACCGGTATAATTTGCAAAGGCTGCAGCAAATTTACCCATACCTTCTCCACCAAAACCGGCGAGCATCATAGGAACAAACATTAAAGCCTGTGCAAAGATTATAGGCATAACACCTGCAGCATTAACTTTTAGTGGTATGTATTGTCTTACGCCTCCGTATTGTTTATTTCCAACAACTCTTTTAGCATATTGAACAGGTATTCGGCGAACAGCTTGAACTAAGGCGATGGAGAACATAAAAACAACAAAAAGCATGATTATTTCTAAAACAAATATTATCAGACCTCCGCCAATTTCTTCAAATCTTAATACTAATTCACCAAAGAAAGCATAAGGCAATCTTGCAATGATACCAATCATAATTATTAATGAAATACCATTGCCAATACCACGGTCAGTAATTTTTTCTCCCAACCACATTACAAACATTGTACCTGCAGTAAGAATCAATACACTGCTGATAGTGAAGAATGTTCCTGATGTAACAAATGCTTCGGGTGGCAAGGTTGCATGAAGATTTGCGATATAAGTTGGAGCTTGAAGAATCAAAATACCTACAGTCAAATATCTGGTAATTTGATTAATTTTTTTACGTCCGCTTTCTCCTTCACGCTGTAATCTCTGGAAATAAGGAACAGCAATACCCAAAAGCTGAACAACGATACTTGCAGAGATATAAGGCATTATACCCAAAGCAAAAATTGAGGCATTCGAGAAAGCTCCACCGGAAAACATATCCAATAAACTTAGAACTCCATCGGCGGTCTGTTTATCTAAAGCTGCCAATTGGTTTGGATCAATTCCTGGCAGAACTATATGTGCTCCCAATCTGTAAATAACAATGTAACCGAGGGTTAAAAGAATTCTGATACGTAGATCCTCGATTTTGAAAATATTCGATATTGTTTCAATAAATCGTCTCATTATTTGATTTTTTCGATATTACCACCTACTGCTTGAATTTTTTCTACAGCTGTTTTTGAAAAAGCATGAGCTTTAACCGATAATTTTGCTGTTAATTCGCCGTTGCCCAGAATTTTAACCAAATCTTTACTAGCAACTAATCCATTAGTTACAAGAGTTTCGATATCAATAGTATCGAGACCTTTATTTTCAGCTAAGCTCTGTAATGTAGAAACATTAATACCTTTGTATTCAACTCTGAATTTATTGTTGAATCCAAATTTTGGAGATGTTCTCTGCAGCGGCATTTGTCCACCTTCAAATCCAATTTTATTTTTGTAACCGGATCTTGATTTCGCACCTTTATGACCTCTTGTAGAAGTACCACCTTTACCCGATCCTTGACCACGTCCGATTCTTTTGCGGCTTTTCACAGATCCTTCTGCTGGTTTTAAAGAACTTAAATTCATAATTTCTAAATATTTTTAATTATTAAATTTCTTCAACTTTCACCAAGTGACGCACTTTAGCCACCATTCCGAGAATTTCAGGGCTTGCTTCGTGTTCAACAGGATTATGCATTTTTCTGATTCCTAAAGCTTCCAAAGTGCGTTTTTGTCTTTGGTTGGAACCAATTTTGCTTTTTATCTGAGTTATTCTTATTCTTGCCATAATATCCTAAATTATCCGTTAAAAACTTTATCTAATGATACTTGACGCTGATAAGCGACAGTATAGGCATCTCTTAATTCTGTGAGAGCTTTTACGGTAGCTTTCACGAGATTATGAGGATTTGATGAGCCTTTAGATTTTGCAAGAATGTCGGTAATGCCGGCACTTTCAAGTACTGCACGCATAGCACCACCTGCGATAACTCCTGTACCATGAGCTGCAGGTTTGATCCATACTTTAGCACCACCATATTTTGCAGTTTGTTCGTGAGGAATAGTTCCTTTAATAACCGGAACTTTAACAAGATTTTTCTTAGCATCCTCAACCCCTTTACTAATTGCAGCAGTAACTTCGCTTGCTTTACCAAGGCCAAAACCTACAATGCCGTTTTCGTTACCTACAACAACAATTGCAGCGAAACTAAAAGTACGACCCCCTTTAGTAACTTTGGTTACTCTCTGGATGCTTACTAAACGATCTTTTAATTCAAGGTCGCTGGTTCTTATTTTACGTATATCGCTCATATTCACAAATTTTTTATAATATTAAACCACCTTCTCTGGCGCCATCAGCCAAAGATTTTACCTTACCATGATACAGGTATCCGTTTCTGTCGAAAACTACTTTTGTAATTCCGGCTTGGAGAGCACGCTGTGCAATAAGTTTTCCAACCATAGCGGCCTTTTGTGATTTAGTTCCTTGTGCTTCAGAAATTTCTTTTATTCTTGAGCTGGCAGAAACTAATGTTTGACCACAGGTATCGTCAATTATCTGTACACTTATGTAACGATTACTTCTATACACAGTCATTCGAGGTCTTTCGGTAGTACCAAAGACTTTTTTACGAATCCTATGTTTTATTTTTATTCTTCTTTCAATTTTAGACAGAGCCATTTCTTTATAATTTAAATATTACACTTTTGCCGATTTTCCGGCTTTTCTACGTAACTCTTCACCTACAAACTTAATACCTTTGCCTTTGTATGGTTCAGGTTTGCGGAATGATCTTATTTTAGCAGCAACAAGACCAAGCAATTGTTTGTCAATACAACTCATAATCAAAGTTGTATTACCTTTTTTCTCACTTTTAACTTCTGCTTTAATTTCTTTTGGAAGTTCAAACATGATTACGTGAGAATACCCGAGAGACATTTCAAGAATTTGCCCGTTTAATTCGGCTTTATATCCAACGCCAACAAATTCTTGTTCAGTTTTAAAGCCTTCGGATACACCTTTAACCATATTAAATATTAAAGCGCGATACAATCCATGTTTTGAACGCATTTCTTTTTCATCGTTCGGTCTGCTGACGTGAATTTGTCCGTCTTCAATTTTAACGCTAATTGCAGGATCTACAGCCTGTCTGAGTTCTCCTAACGGTCCTTTTACTGTAACCACATTTTCGGGTGATATTTCAACCGAAACTTTAGCCGGTATTGATATGGGTAATTTACCTATTCGAGACATTTTCTTAATTTTTTAATATACATAACATAAAACTTCACCACCGACTTTCTCTTGACGAGCTTCTTTGTCGGTCATAATACCCTTATTGGTTGAAAGTATTGCAATACCCAAGCCGTTCAATACTCTTGGTAAAGAATCTGCAGATACATACTTTCTTAAACCGGGTTTACTAACTCTCTCAATTTTTTTAATTGCCGGGGCTTTGGTTACAGGATGATATTTAAGAGCTATCTTAATATTTCCCTGATAACCGATATCCTCGAACTTGTAGTTTAAAATATATCCCTTATCATAAAGCACCTTTGTAATTTCGCGTTTAATATTAGATGCCGGGATATCAACCACTCTGTGACCAGCCATAATTGCATTGCGAATTCTGGTCAAATAATCTGCTATAGGATCAGTCATTATTCAAGAATTTTAAATTATTACCAACTTGCTTTTTTAACACCCGGGATTAACCCTTGTGATGCCATCTCACGAAAAACTATACGGCTTATACCAAATTGCCTGATGAAACCTCTTGGTCTTCCGGTTTGACTGCAACGATTATGCAATCTTACTTTGGAAGAATTTTTTGGCAATGCATGTAAAGCTTCAAAATTTCCTTCTGCTTTATATTTTTCTCTTTTAGCCGCGTATTTTTCAACTAATTTTTGTCTTTTTCTTTCGCGGGCCTTCATTGATTCTTTTGCCATACTAATTCTTTTTTAAATTTTTAAATGGTATTCCGAAATATTTCAGAAGAGCATAAGCTTCTTCATCTGTTTTGGCTGTAGTAACAAAAGTAATATCCATACCTAAAATTCTATTGATTTTATCAATATCTATTTCAGGGAAAATAATTTGTTCGGATATACCTAATGTATAATTACCTTTGCCGTCCATTTTGTATTTTACACCTTGGAAATCTCTGATACGTGGCAATGAAATGCAGATTAATCTTTCGAGAAATTCGTACATTCTATCGCGACGTAAAGTAACTCTTACCCCAATAGGCATTTTTCGACGAAGTTTAAAGTTTGAGATGTCCTTTTTTGAAAGAGTAGCAACAGCTTTTTGACCTGAAATTAAAGTCATTTCTTCGATAGCGACATCAATCAATTTCTTGTCGGAAATTGCCTGACCTAACCCCTGGTTTAATACGATTTTTTCGAGTCTGGGAACTTGCATAATGCTTTTGTATCCAAACTCTTTCATCATTTGGGGGATGATTTCTTCTTTGTACTTTGTTTTTAATACAGGAATATACTTAGTTTCCATTACTTAATCTCCTCTCCTGATTTTTTTGAATAACGCACGAGCTTTCCTTCACTGTTTAACTTGCGACCGATACGAGTTGGTTTATCCGTTTTTGGATCAACAAGCATAAGATTTGAGATATGAACAGGAGCTTCTTTTTTAATAATTCCACCTTGAGGGTAAGCAGCATTAGGTTTTTGATGTTTTGCTACAAGATTAACCCCTTCGACTATTGCTCTTAAGTTCTCTCTGTCAACTTCGAGAACTCTACCCTTTTGGCCTTTAGATTCTCCCGATATCACGATAACGTTATCACCTTTTTTTATGTGCAATTTTTTAGCCATTTTAATTAAATTTTAATTATAACACTTCAGGTGCCAATGATACAATCTTCATATACTGTTTTTCACGCAATTCTCTGGCAACCGGGCCGAAAATACGGGTGCCGCGTAATTCGCCCGCTGCGTTTAATAAAACGCAAGCATTGTCATCAAAACGTATATAAGAACCATCAGGACGTCTCACCTCTTTTTTTGTTCTTACCACTACAGCTTTTGATACAGTACCTTTTTTTATGTCTCCACCTGGTAGAGCATTTTTTACTGTAACAACAATTTTGTCTCCAACAGAAGCATATTTTCTTCCGGTACCCCCTAAAACGCGGATACACAGAACTTCTTTTGCTCCACTGTTATCAGCAACAATTAATCTGGTTTCTTGTTGTATCATGACTACTTAACTTTTTCGATTATACTAACTAATCTCCATCTCTTTCTTTTGCTCAAAGGACGAGTTTCCATTATTCGTACGGTATCACCGATATCGCAGATATTATTTTCGTCGTGAGCAACAAATTTCTTTGTTTTATTAACAAACTTTCCGTATTTAGGGTGCATTTCTTTTCTTTTAACAGCTACTACGATGGATTTATCCATTCTGTTGCTAACAACAATCCCTATACGTTCTTTTCTTAAATTCCTTGTTTCCATATCGGGTTCTCAAATTATTTAGACTCTTCAATTTCACGTCTTCTCAATTCAGTTTTTAGTCTGGCAATTAAGCGACGTAATTCTTTAATTCTCTGTGGATTTTCCAAAGGAGAAACAGCATGATTAATCTTAAGTTTGTTAAGATTAAATTTTTCTGTTTCGATTCTTTCCAAAATTTCTTTGGTACTCAATCCCTGTATTTCTTTGTACTTCATTTTACCACAATTTATTCGTTGTTATAATCATAATCATGTCTGACGACAAATTTTGTCTTAATAGGAAGCTTTTGAGCAGCAAGTCTTAAAGCTTCTTTTGCGAGATCGAAAGGAACTCCGTCGGCTTCGAAAAGGATTAAACCCGGAGCTACTCTGGCAACAAATCCTTCCGGAGCACCTTTACCTTTACCCATACGCACTTCAGCAGGTTTTTTGGTTATTGGTTTATCCGGGAATATTCTGATCCAGATTTGTCCTCTACGTTGCATCTTTCTGGTAACAGCAATACGTGCAGCTTCTATTTGACGACCGGTAATCCAAGCTGTTTCTAGAGCTTTTATTCCAAAGCTACCGAAAGCCAGTTGAGTTCCTCGTTGGGCATTACCTTTAATTCTTCCCTTTTGCTGCCTTCTGTATTTTGTCTTTTTTGGTTGTAACATGGCTGTAATTTTTCAAATTATTTCTTTTTTCTTCTACCTCTCTGAGCAGGAACATTACCTTTTGCTCTACCTTTAACTTCTTTACCTGTAATAGGTGCAAGGTCTTTTTTACCGTACACTTCGCCACGGCAAATCCATACTTTAACACCTAATAAACCGGTTTTTGTAAGTGCTTCAGCTAAAGCATAATCAATATCTGCTCTTAATGTATGTAAAGGAGTTCTACCTTCTTTATACATTTCACTACGTGCCATTTCAGCACCATTTAAACGGCCGGATACCTGGATTTTTATTCCTTCGGCACCCATACGCATTGTTGATGCAATCGCCATTTTTACTGCACGGCGATATGCTATTTTCCCTTCTATTTGGCGAGCGACATTATTTGCAACTAAAACTGCTTCTAATTCAGGACGTTTAATTTCGTATATATTAATTTGTACGTCCTTATTAGTAATCTTTTTTAATTCTTCGCGAAGTTTATCAACTTCGTCACCTCCTTTACCAATTACGAAACCTGGTCTGGCTGTATTAATGGTGATGGTGATCATTTTCAAAGATCTTTCGATAATAATCTTTGAAACACTGGCTTTGTCCAAACGAGCATTCAAATACTTACGTATTTTTGCATCTTCGGCAATTTTATCAGCGTAGTCGTTTCCGCCGTACCAGTTAGAATCCCAGCCTCTTATGATGCCTAATCTATTGCTTATCGGATTAGTTTTTTGTCCCATGAATTTACTCTTTTTCGTTAACTACTTCGTTTTCATATCTACTGTCAACCACGATAGTAACATGATTAGATCTTTTTCTGATTCTATATGCTCTACCTTGTGGTGCCGGTTTTATTCTTTTGAGTGTTCTGCCTTCATTAACGTAAATTTGTTTTACATATAATCCGGCGTCTTCTACTCTCTTACCTTCGTTTTTCACCTGCCAGTTAGCGATAGCAGACTTTAATAATTTTTCCAAATTAATTGATGCTGCTTTTGGTGAATATCTTAAAATATCGAGAGCTTTATCAACGTCAACACCTCTAATAAGGTCGGCAACCAGTCTCATCTTACGAGGGGAACTGGGACAATTACGGAGGATTGCATAGCTAATTTGCTTTTTCTCCTCTTTTCTTTTATCTGCAACTATTCTTTTACGTGCACCCATAATTTAATTTTTTTTATTTCTTTTTACCACCGTGACCTCTGAATGTTCTGGTAGGTGAAAATTCTCCTAATCTGTGTCCGACCATATTTTCAGTAACATAAACAGGAATAAATTTATTTCCATTATGCACTGCAAATGTATATCCTACAAATTCTGGCGGAATAACAGAAGCACGAGCCCATGTTTTAATAACACTCTTCTTGCCACTGACTTCCATGGCTTTCACCTTCTTTTCCAGTTTAAAATCTATAAATGGTCCTTTTTTTAATGATCTGCTCATAATTCAATGATTATTTTTTTCTTCTTTCTAAAATAAGTTTGTTAGACTGTTTCTTTGGCGAACGAGTTTTTCTTCCCTTAGCGTACAATCCTTTTCTTGATCTTGGATGTCCTCCGGAAGCTTTACCTTCACCACCACCCATTGGATGATCAACCGGGTTCATTGCAACACCTCTAACTCTTGGTCTGCGTCCGAGCCAACGGCTTCTCCCAGCTTTACCGCTTTTTTCCAAACCATGATCCGGGTTAGAAACACTACCGATTGTAGCTCTACAAGTAACTAGTACTTTACGAGTTTCGCCTGAAGGCATTTTCAAAATTGCATACTTACCTTCTCTGGATAAGATTTGTGCGTATGATCCTGCACTTCTAGCAATTGCTCCACCTTTTCCCGGAACAAGTTCTATGTTATGAATAACTGTTCCTAAAGGAATATCTGATAAAAACAATGTATTTCCGATTTCAGGAGCTATTCCTTTGCCGGACTCAATAACCATTCCAACTTGCAAACCATGAGGAGCTATGATATAACTCTTTTGACCGTCTTCATAAACGATTTTTGCAATGCGAGCCGAACGGTTTGGATCATATTCAATGGTTTTTACTCTTGCTTTAATACCATCACGGTTTCTGTAAAAATCAACCAAACGGTACATTCTCTTGTGACCACCGCCGATATAACGCATGGTCATCTTACCTTGATTGTTTCTTCCACCGGTACTTTTCAATGGTACCAACAAAGATTTGTCGGGTGTTGTGCATGTGATTTCATCAAATGCATTTATGATTTTAAATCTCTGACCCGGTGTTGTCGGTTTTAACTTTCTTAATCCCATCGCTATAAATTAAATATTGCTATAAAAATCAATTACCTCACCTTGTGCCAATGTTATTATAGCCTTTTTGTATGCATTTGTTTTTCCAGTAACCATACCTGATTTAGTGTAACGGGTTTTACGTTTTCCGCTATATCTCATGGTATTTACTGCAACAACATTAACGCCATACATTTTTTCTACGGCTTTTTTTATCGCTGGTTTATCGGCACGTTTATCTACTATAAAACCATAACGATTCAAGGTTTCTCCTTGTTTCGTCATTTTTTCGGTTACTATAGGTCTTAATAATATATCCATTTTCCTTCGTTTTAAGCTAAAATTTGTTCAAAAACATCAATCGACTTCTCTTCAACTAACAAAACCGAAGCCCACATAATATTGTAAGTGCTTAAATCTGAGGCAGTTACAACATTTACATCCCTTAAATTTCGAGATGACAAATATACACTTTTATTTGATTCTGCAAGCACTAAAAGAACTTTTTTATCATTAATTTTAAAATTCTTGCATAAATTCACGATATTCTTTGTCTTAATTTCGTCGAAATTCAAGTTGTCAACAACAAAAATGTTGTTTTCTTGGGCTCTGTAAGTCAACGCGGATTTACGAGCCAATCTTTTCAACTTTTTATTTAATTTAAATCTGTAATCTCTGGGTTCGGGACCAAAAATTCTACCTCCGCCTCTGAATAAGGGGTTTTTAATGCTGCCTGCACGTGCAGTTCCTGTACCTTTCTGTCTTTTTAACTTTCTGGTACTACCGGAAACCAAACCTCTATGTAAAGAGGAATGTGTACCTTGACGCAAATTAGCCATGTATTGTTTGCAATCCAGATAAATAGCATGGTCATTTGGTTCGATCCCGAAGATAGAATCATTAAGTTCTATCTGTCTTCCGGTTTCTTCGCCTGTTTTAGTATATACTGCTACTTTCATTATCTTTCTATCTTTAAATATGAACCTTTTGCTCCCGGAACAGATCCCTTAATAATAAGGAGATTGCTTTCGGGAATGACTTTTAACACTCTTAAACTAATCATTTTAACATTGTCTCCACCTGTTCTGCCGGCCATACGCATACCTTTAAAAACTCTTGAAGGCCATGAAGATGCACCGAGTGAACCAGGAGCGCGAAGTCTGTTATGTTGACCGTGTGTTTGATCTCCAACACCACCAAATCCATGACGTTTCACAACACCTTGAAATCCTTTTCCTTTGCTTATTCCTGTTACGTCACAGAATTCGCCTTCGATAAAGATGTCAACAGTAATAACATCTCCTAATTTTACTTCCTCAAAAGATTCACCTTTTTTTACTTTGCCATAGTTTCTAAACTCCATTAACTTGCGTTTGGGAGTAGTTCCTGCTTTGGCAAAATGACCTTTCAATGCTTTGGTTGTATGCTTTTCCTTTTTGTCATCAAATGCCAGCTGTACAGCTTCGTAACCGTCTTTTTCTTTTGTGCGAATTTGGGTTACTACGCAAGGGCCGGCTTCAACAACAGTGCATGGGATGTTTTTCCCCTCAACACTGTAGATGGAAGTCATACCAATTTTTCTACCAATAATTCCCTGCATTTTTCTTCTTTTTTAAAAATTTAACTTGCTTTAATTTCTACATCTACTCCACTTGGAAGTTCAAGTCTCATGAGAGCATCTATCGTTTTTGATGTGGTACTGTAAATATCGAGTAAACGTTTGTGTGAACTTAATTCGAATTGTTCTCTCGACTTTTTGTTTACGAAAGTTGAACGATTTACCGTAAAGATACGTTTGTGTGTAGGTAATGGAATGGGACCTCTTACTACTGCACCTGTAGCCTTAACGGTTTTTAAGATCTTCTCTGCAGACTTGTCAACCAAATTGTGGTCGTAAGATTTCAGTTTAATTCTGATTTTTTGATTCATACTTTGATTTTATTTAAAAAATAAATTTCTTATTATTTAAAAACTCCTCTAATATATCTTGGGGAACTCTTTCGTAATGAGAGAATTCCATTGTGAACATTGCTCTGCCGGAACTTAAAGTTCGCAAGGCTGTAACATAACCAAATTGTTCTGCCATAGGAACTTTTGCTTTCAGTACTCTATGCATACCTCTAGAATCCATTCCTTCGATTGTTGCTCTACGACGGTTTAAGTCCGCACTTATGTCTCCCAGATATTCTTCGGGAGTAACAATCTCAAGTTTCATTATCGGCTCAAGCAAGGTTGCTTTAATTTTTTTCGACACTTCGTTAAAACACATCGAAGCTGCCATTCTAAACGATAATTCATCACTGTCAACATTATGGTATGAACCACCCAAAAGTTCAACTTTCATGCTGTACATGTGATATCCTCCAATAGGTCCGTTACTCATTGCATCACGGAATCCTTTTTCTACGGCAGGAATATATTCTTTTGGAATTTCTCCGCCCTTAACACTATTTATAAATACCAAGCCTGTTGTTCCTCTATCTTCAACCGGTCCGATTTTAACAGTGATTTCAGCAAATTTTCCTTTACCTCCAGTTTGCTTTTTGAAAGTATAGGTTGTTGTAATGGTTTCGAGAAATTCTTCTTTGTAATTTACCTGTGGTTTACCTTGATTTATCACCAGACCATATTCACGAACAAGTCTGTCAAGAATAATTTCAAGGTGAAGCTCGCCCATTCCACTGATAAGAGTCTGTCCCGTATTTTCATCATATCTGATTGAAAAAGTAGGATCTTCCTCTTCCATTTTTGCAAGGGCTACATTAAGTTTATCGAGGTCGGCTTGAGATTGGGCTTCGACGGCAACAGAAATTACCGGTTCGGGGAATTGCATTCTGTCGAATACGATAGGTTTATTTTCGTCGCAAAGAGTGTCCCCGGTAATGGTTTCTTTTAATCCAACTACTGCACAAATATCTCCGGTCTCTACCTTATCTATTTGATTTTGTTTATTAGAATGCATCTGGAATATTCGGGTAATTCTTTCCTTTTTGCCTGTTCTTACATTATAAACCATTTGTCCCGAGGTTATGCTGCCACTGTAAATTCTCAAATACACCAATTTACCGACAAAGGTATTTGCAGCCACTTTGAAACACATTGCTGAAAGCGGACTATCAACATCAGCTTTTCTTTCAATTATTTCATCAGTTTTTGGATGATGCCCTTTTACAGTACCAATATCTGCCGGAGATGGCAAATATTCGCAAATTGCATCAAGCAATGGTTGTATCCCTTTATTTCTAAAAGCAGCACCGCAAAATACCGGGACAAATTTACCCGAAATAACAAAAGATCTTAAAAGACTTTTAAATTCTTCAACCGAAATGCTGCTACGGTCTTCGAAGAATCTTTCGAGCATGGCATCATCACCTTCGATAACTGCTTCGATGAGTTTTTCCCTGTATTCATAAACTTCATCTTTCATGTTATCAGGCACAGGAAGGATTTGATAATTCTGACCTAAAGATTCGTCATTATCATCCCAGGTATATGCTTTCTGCTCGATTAAGTCAACAACTCCCTTAAAGTTTTCTTCTTCACCAATCGGAAGTTGCATAACTAAAGGTCTGGCACCAAGTTTTTCTTCGATTTGTTTTACCACACCGAGAAAATCGGCACCGCCTCTATCCATTTTATTTACAAAAGCGAGACGTGGAACATTATATTTATTGGCTTGATGCCACACAGTTTCGCTTTGAGGTTCAACACCACCAACAGCACAGAAAACAGCAACAGCACCATCCAGCACTCTTAAAGATCTTTCAACCTCGACGGTAAAATCAACATGACCCGGAGTGTCAATGATGTTTATTCTGTATCTGTTACTATTAACATCCCAATAGCAAGTTGTAGCTGCAGCCGTGATTGTAATACCTCTTTCTTGCTCTTGAGGCATCCAATCCATTGTAGCTGTACCTTCGTGAACTTCACCGATCTTGTAATTAACGCCGGTATAATAGAGTATTCTCTCAGTTGTTGTGGTTTTACCCGCATCAATGTGAGCCATAATACCTATATTCCTTATATTTACAAGATCTACAGCCATTAAGAA
The DNA here is from genome assembly GCA_937982115.1 of uncultured Bacteroidales bacterium. Classification (GTDB taxonomy): domain Bacteria; phylum Bacteroidota; class Bacteroidia; order Bacteroidales; family ML635J-15; genus Bact-19. The sequence goes on from CALJNE010000053.1 coordinate 37,046, forward strand.
TTAGAATTTAAAATGAGAGAATGCTTTATTAGCATCAGCCATTCTGTGGGTATCTTCTTTTTTCTTAAATGCAGCACCTTCAGAATTGTATGCGGCTAGAATTTCAGCTGCTAGTTTTTCAGCCATTGAACGTCCGCTGCGTTTGCGAGCAAATCCGATCATCCATTTGTGGCTGATAGAGATTTTTCTGTCAGCACGAATTTCGGTAGGTACCTGAAAAGTAGCACCACCAATTCTACGACTTTTTACTTCAACAGACGGAGTAATATTGTCAAGAGCTTTTCTCCAGATTTCGAGTGGAGTTTCTTCGCTGTCTTTCATTTTTTTTGCAATAATATCCATGCAATCATAGAAAATTTTGAAAGCTGTGGATTTCTTGCCATCCCACATCATATCGTTCACAAAACGAGTAACTCTGGGATCATTATACTTTGGATCCGGTAATGTTAAACGCTTTTTTGGTTTTGATTTCCTCATTTTTAAAACTTTTTTATATTATTCATCAATTATTTTTTCTTTTTACCTTGTGCAGCCGGAGCAGCTCCTGCAGCAGATTTTTTCGGACGTTTTGCACCATATTTAGATCTGCGCTGAGTACGTCCGTCAACGCCGGAGGTATCTAATGCTCCGCGTACGATGTGATATCTAACACCCGGTAAATCTTTTACCCTACCTCCACGAACTAAAACAATAGAGTGTTCCTGCAAGTTATGACCTTCGCCCGGAATATATACGTTAACTTCTTTTCCGTTTGTTAATCTAACTCTGGCAACTTTACGCATTGCAGAATTAGGCTTTTTCGGTGTTGTTGTATATACTTTTGTACATACTCCACGACGCTGCGGACATGAATCCAAAGCAGGCGACTTACTCTTTACAATTTTCGACTTGCGTCCCTTTCTTACTAATTGTTGTATTGTTGGCATATAAACACTAATTATTTTAAAAATTACACTTACTTTTATCCAATCTTAAAATTTTCGGACTGCAAAGGTAGATTATTTTTTTTTATTAACAATACATGTTTTAATTTTTTTTTAATTTTTTCTCTTTTAGGCAGTTTAATAATTGTTAATAACTTGTTATTTGATTGTTAATAATTACATTTTTTTGGTTATACCTATTAATTAATAATTGTCTCAGAAAAGCAAAAGTTTCCAAAACCCTAAAAACTAAGGATAATTCCCCTTTATACAAAAATCCTATCCCACGAAAGTTCAAAAAACGGCTTGATGTTATTTCTAAAAAAATGAGAAATAGAATTTGAAACTATCGTAAATATTCCTAAATTTACAGTGCGGTTTTAATAAAACCTTTTAAAGTTTGCCATATTATAATAAAATTCATGAAAAATAAAATTACATTAGTATTGATTTTTATAATTTGTCTAAACTATTTTGCAATTGGACAAAACAAACAATTTTCGAAAAGCAGCATTAAAATCGGACTAGGCATTGGGGCATCATTGGGTAATAAAACAACAGGTCTTGGAGTTGCATATAACATAGGGTACCAAAGAGAGATTTGGAAAGACCGATTACGAGTAAATCCCAATTTCAGTATTGGACATTACAGTTCCAGATTATTGCTTGATGCGAGAGATCAATATTTTAACTCAATTAATCTTGAAACAAACTTGTATTACGATTTGATAATAATAAAATGGGTTTCTTTAGTGATTGGTGTTGGAGGAGTTGTGAATAATTGCAGAGGGATGAGAGGTTCGGGAGGCGACCCCGAATCTTATACCGAACCACCAACGTCAGAATACGTCAATGATTTTCATTTTGGAGCATTTTTTGGCGGTGGAATAAGGATTAGTTTCCCGAATAAGCGTACTGTTATTAATATTATGCCATTTAACTTCCATGCTGGGAATAATGATTTTGCAGAATTTCATCCCAAGATTGAATTAGATTTTAAATTTTGAAAATAAATAATTTACATCACATAACAAACAGTTTAAAAAATTGCCGATACAGTAGGTTACACATGGTTTGGAACCTACTTCAACTTTTGTACAACTTGAATGAAAATCATCGGCAACAAAAACATACAGCCAGCCAAAATTCGACACATTGTCAAGCAGCAGGACTTGTTTCTATACTTCGGGCAGCCAACACAAAATGCAATTTTTAGGATAAAAGAGAGCAATTTCACCATCGCACTACTGCAAGTTTGATAACTTTTGACTATGAATGATAAACTGATTGACATAAAAAATAAACTTGATGTGGCTTGACATTAAAGGTTTCACGATTTAAAGAACAGATTAAGAAAACCAAGCCACACAAACATGATGAATATTACGAGTTGATATTCCTCTCACAAGGCGAGGGCTTTCATTGTATCGAATCGGAGAAATTCATGGTTTCACCCCCAGATTTTTATTTTCTTAAACCAGGACAACTTCACTTCTGGCAGTTTACGTCAATTCCAAAAGGATATGTAATACTTTTCAATAAGAGTGAATTTGACGCAATTAAAGAAAACACGTTAATTGAATTAATACGAAATTTAACCGAAATAACAAGAATAAAAATCCAACCTGACAAATTTCCAACTAATTTATTGCAAGAGATTTTTAACGAATTTCAACAACAAAACAAGTAATATTCAAAAGAAATTATTCACGGATTGCTCAAAGCCCTAATCGGAAAGCTTCTGCAAATAAGTGAAGATAAGCTCAATAATAAATCTTTGCCACAAATTGTTTATGAAAAGTTCGTGCAATTATTAGTCAAAGAATGTCCACGGCTACACAAAGTCAATGAATTTGCCGATTTGCTCAATATAACACCTCAAAACCTTAATGCAATTTGTCGTAAGCACACTGGCAAAAGTGCCAGCGAAATAATTACAAATCAATTATTTCTCGAAGCCAAAAGATACATTCTGCATACAGACAACACCATTGACGAAATAGCTGAAATACTTTCTTTTACAGATTCTTCAAACTTTGTGAATTCTTTAAAAAGCACGAGAACATTACCCCAATACAATTCAGGAATAAACATTTTCAGTAATACCATTTTAAAATTTATAAATACCACGCCAAAGGCAAGCATACATTCTATTGTTGCAATATAAATTTTAAAAATATGCTTGTATGGAAATCGTAATAATTGGTTTTCAATAAAATAACGTTTACTAATTTCACGTCTTCAAATGCGTCTTCACAAAAAGTACTAATCTTTTTATTTCAATCTAATGTCGCTAGGTATTGTGTATTATTGTCAGAGTTAATGTTTAAAGCAAAATCTTTATAGATAATTTCTTTACAGCCTTAATTTTTTTAAATTCTCTTTCATAATTTCGATATCTCTTAACCACGATTCGATGTCTTCTTCGTGTTCGAGCTCTTCGTTTAGTATTGTAACAGCCATTTGATAGGTAGCATGATCTTTACCGTTGGTAAAGTCTGCAATTTGCTGGTAGCGTTTTATGGCACATCTTTCGCCACGAAGGTTTTGTTCTAGGATAACTTCAACGTAAGGATCTATTGGGTCTTCATAATCACATTTTGAAAATGAAGCCCACTGGTTTGGATTTGTAAGCGGAGTTCCGCCTAACTGTATAATTCTGTCAACAACTAATACAGCATGGTTTAGTTCTTGAGTAGCGTGTAATAATAATTCCGGTTCTATTTCGCTACGCATAGGACCTTCCATCAGACGTGCACCAATCCAATATTGATAGTAAGCCAGCCATTCTTCGGCAAGTGCTTCATTCAACATTCGGATCAACTGATCCACATCCAGATTCGAAATTTTAATTGCATGTTTTCCCATAATAATCTGTATATTTGATATTTCTCAAATATACAAATTATTTAGGTACAAAAAGAAATTGATTGAAAAAAATTCTTAAGTAATAGTGAGGAAATTTTAGTAATTTCTACGACTTCTAAAATTTCTGTTTCCTGAATTTCTCTCGTGAGAGTCCTTTTTTTCGTGAGCTTCATTAACAACTAAAGTTCTGCCTTCGAGTTCAGCTCCGTTTAATTCGGAGATTGCTCTTTTTGCTTCATCGTCGTTTTTCATTTCAACAAAACCGTAACCTTTACTGCGTCCGGTTGCTCTGTCTGTAATAATTTTTGCTGAATTTACTTCTCCGTACTCTTCGAAGAAACTGATCAAATCGCTTTCCTTAACAGAATAAGGTAAGCTTCCAATAAAAATGTTCATTCTAAAACTAAATTAAACAATTAAACAAAATAAATTTAAATAATACTATACAAAAGTAATCTTTAAATTAACATATATTCACATTTATGACAAAATATTTGTTGCAAAATGATTAATTTATCTTAAAGACAATATTATTGAGCCAAACCCAGCTTATTTTTATTCCAATAGATTGTTTTCTAATAAGGTTAAAACATTGTTAAGTGTAATTAATGAAATAATGCATAACTGTGGAGTTCGGCTATGCAGTGTACGGCGGTATCACTTATGTTCAAACAACGTTATTATCAGCCTGCAGACAAATTTTGCATTTTAAACTGTAAAAATTTGGATTAAATTTAAGAATAGCTATTAATCAAATTTTCCATAAAATCAACCTTAAACCTTATGTTATTTGATTTCCACTTTCGTTTTATTGCAACATATTCATGCATACTTAATGAATTTATACAAAGAAAATCTTGATATAAAATCTCCATCTTCAAATATTTTATCCATGCAAGTCTCACCTCCAACAGCTTATTATAATTCGGAACAGGCTTTAAACTTTGCAGAAAAGAATAAAAATTCGCATAAACCTGCAAATACTTCGTTGCCACCCCTCGCATAAAACGATTTATAAATTCTTTGAATTCCTCAACTTTGTACCTGTGCATTTTCAAACTTTTCTCTAACCTTCTGATTTTTATAGTACTATTTTTCTCTTTAATCATTTGTTTAAAATCGTCAATTAAAATTTTTTCATCATTCTTAAAAAATAATAATGCTCTGTCCCCGAATCTGCCAGCAAATCGTTCGTGAAAATCTTTACATATACTTTCTCCTAAATTTATAAACTTAAACTCCGTCAACCGGCTATCCGTAACGGAACACAAATTAACTTTTGGCAAATTTCTTTTGAACCTCCGAGTGACTTGCTTACGTCCTTTTTCACTAAAATTAAAACTTACTTTATTTGCAATAGTAACAGATTCGTAATCTTCCTTGACTAATTGCAATGCTAAAAAAATCTTATGTCGCCAGTCAAAGGCTGTTAAAATACTAATTCCAAACTTCTTAGAAATATTTTTTACAGTCAATACCTCACCACTATTAAACATATCAAATAACCTCAAAAACTTCTCCTTTTTATTTATGTAATGAATACTGCTCCCACTCGTAGGAATAAACGTGCGACGACAAACTTTACATCTATATCTTGATACATTTACATATTTTCCAAATTTGACAAAATGTGCACTACCACAGTGTGGACATTCCTTGATTGGTAAGTTTACTATCTCTTTTGGGAAGGGATTTCGTTTTATTTTTTTCTTTTTCTGGTTCATTTTTTAAGGTCTTTCAATTAAAAATCAATGCAAAAGTAATAAAAAAATAGAAATATCAACACATTTTTGAAATTATTTATAACATTTAAAAAAACATCTTTCAGATTCATAAATTTTTCATCAAATTAAATAAAAAATCCTCTTCCACAATTACAACTTTCCTGAATTTGAAAGTCCTCAATTTCACTTGGGAAAGCATAACGTTTTACTTTTTTGGCTGTTTGATTCATCTTTAATTATTTTTAGATAAATAAATGTGAAAAAAACATAAAATCAACACATATTTGTAATTATTTATTATTTTTAAACCCATTCCTCCAAACATCAAACATCAAACTATTTTTCAAATTTTAAGAAAATTTACACTTTCACAAGCTGAAAATTAATTGATTTATCGGTTTGTTTATAATTATTTCTGGGAAACGATTACATTTGACTCAATCACTTTGCTTATTCATTTAGAATTATTTTTCTATAAACAACTCTTTGCAAATTTACTAAATAAAACAAAATAACAACAAAGATTCTAAATATTCTTTTAATTTCTATACTTGTATTTTAATTCCTCACATTTCTAATTATTTGCCAAAAATTATCATGAAGGGCAAGTCCTAAAGCAAAAATTCCCATTGGGCGGTGGGTAAGCCGTTTATTATTTTTGCTGTGGCTGTGGTTTGCACAAATTCCTTTAAAAATTGCAGAATTTGCCTTAAATATCATCTTCAGGATGCCACAACAATTCTTTAAAATTAACAATTCTATTATTTTCGACCTGAATACCTTCTGATTTTAATAAATCTGCCATCACATTTGAACCCCCGAAATGTTTTTTACCTGTGAGAAATCCATTTCTGTTAACCACTCTATGAGCCGGAACAAAAGGAATTGCCGAAAAAGATTTATTCAAAGCCCAGCCCACCATTCTTGCAGCACCGGGAGCACCAACTGCCGAAGCAATTAAACCATAAGTTGTTACTTTTCCGTATGGAATCCGTCGAGCAACTTCATAAACTCTTTCAAAAAAATCCTCATTTTCATCAGGTCTATTCTTCATCATACTCCGGTTCAATTATTTCCACATTATCCGGCAATCTGAATTGTAGGTATTTAATGACTCTGTTTTCCTTATTCCACAGAGATTCGTAATGTGTTTTTATTGCAAGTAATCCCTCATAATAAGATGAGTTGTATAAATCATCAGTATTAACTAACAATTCAAGATTATTGGCTTGTATTATGCGGAGGGTATATTTGTAAAGAGTGTCATCATCGGTTTTGAGATTTATTATTCCTTTGTTCTTTAAAAATTTCTGATATTTTGATAAGAAAACAGAAGAGGTGAGTCTTTTTTTTATTCTTTTTTTTGGACCCAGTTGCGGATCGGGAAAAGTTAGCCAAATTTCGGAAACTTCGTCTTTCCCAAAGCATAAAGGAGTAAACTCTACTCTTGTTCTTAGGAAGGCAATGTTTTTTAATCCCATTTTCAATGACTCCGAAGCTCCTTTCCACATACGAGCTCCTTTAATATCCACACCAATACAATTTTTTTCAGGAAACATTGTAGCAATATTCACAGAATATTCGCCTTTTCCGCAACCTAATTCAAGGATAATCGGATTGGAATTATTAAAAAACTCGCTATTCCATTTATTTTTAAGTTTGAAGTCAGAGAAATTATTATAATATAGTTTTGGTTCGAAAAAGTGAGAAAATGTTTTATTCTGCTCGAACTTTTGTAGTTTACGTTTTGCTGACATCAATCTAACTGTTTAATTTTTTCAACTCTCAATCCCATTTTTTTTATCCCCATGAGATCGTCAATTCTCATAGCTTGTTGATATTCGACAATGTATTTTCCGGGAATGGCAAATCTAACACCTCTTTTCCAGAGCAAGTCAAGGTCGTAAATATCTCCAAGTCCGCTTCCCAACCATTTACCCCTATTATCCGACAATATTATTTCGACAGTATCGATAGCAGTACGTCCGTTTGGAGCAGAGGATCTAACAAATAGCCAGAGGTTATTGTACGGATAATCCTGTGTATGCCGCACAGTAATAAAAATATTGTAAAACCCAACAGTATCATCAACTTCAAATTCAAACCTTAATTTATTATTCAAATTCCAGGATTCATTTTCAATTTTTTTGTATTCGTCATAAATCTGATTACTGTTGCAGGAGAACATTCCAAACAACGTCAAAACAAGAATCGCAAGAATATTCATTTTTGTTTTCATACTATCAATTTTGATTTCCCGGATTATTTTTTTTCTTTTTTTTCTTTTTTTTCTTTTTTCCGGTGTTTTGAGTATCCTGAAAGCGAGTCAGACTATCCTGATTAAGGTCAGCTGATTGTTTTAGACTGAATTTACCGGTATTTTTTTCTTCCACGAATACATCATCTGGATAAATTCCTTTAGCATTAAGTTCAATAATTTCTTTTACTTTTTGAATTTCGAGAGCCCGAATAACAGTAACTTCATTGATTTTTGTCTCGAAATACATCAAGCCCTTAAAGATGTCGTTTTTAGTGTGGTAAGCCTCCCCTGTTTTAGTTTTAATAACAGAAACAGTGTCGGGAAAATTTTTTCTTTCGTGTAAATAAACACCTAGTTCGTAATTAAGGCAGCATTTTAACTTACTGCATTGACCGGCAAGTTTTTGAGGATTTAAGGACAATTCCTGCAATCGGGCGGAATTTGTTGAAACAGAAACAAAGTCGGTCATCCATGTGGTGCAACAAAGCTCGCGACCGCAAGGACCTATTCCGCCAATACGTCCGGCTTCCTGTCTTGCTCCGATTTGTTTCATTTCTACACGTATGCGGAATTCCTCTGCCATTTTTTTTATTAGCTCTCTGAAGTCAACTCTTTCATCTGCTATATAATAAAATATGGCTTTAGTTTTATCTCCCTGAAACTCAACATCTCCAATCTTCATATTAAGATTAAGTTGACGTGCCAATTCACGAGTACGCAACATTGTGGGTATTTCAAGGCTAATAGCTTCTTTCCATTTTTGAATATCTGTAGGTCGTGCTTTGCGATAAACTTTCTTAAAAGTCGGTTCTTTCATCTTATACTTATGCATTTGCATGCGAGCAATGCGACCTACAGCACTAACAATACCAATATCATGCCCGGGAGTTGCTTCAACTGCAACAACATCTCCAACTTTTAAATCTAAATTATTATTATTTTCGTATATCCCCTTACGAGTATTTTTAAACCTTACTTCAACATAAGTATTATCTTTAAGTGGATCAGTTATATTTCCAATCCAATCATAAACGTTAAGTTTGCAACAGCATTTACGAATGTCAACTGATGAATTGCAATCCACATCTTCCGGGCGACAGCCTCTCTCAAAATCTCTTACAGTTATATTTTTTTCTTCCATTGTTTTCTATTTGAACACTTTCATTATTAAAAAAAACATATCGGTATATATGATTTTTTCATTTCCGTTTCGTTCAATATGATAACTTGCATCACTTATTATCTTAACTAAACTTTCAATATTTTCCTGTTTTATAAAAGCAGAAAATTTTTCAACGAAATCTTTTTCTTCCGCAGTGAGATATACAATATCAAAATTTCTGAAGTTATAAACAAAGCTTTCTCTAAGAAGAACGGTACAATAATAAAGAAAGTTTTTCTGTTTTTCCTTATTAATTTTAGTCATTAAATCTACCCACGAAAAACCTTCGTTGATGTTCTTTTTATATGCCAATCTCATCAAAGCGATAAACTGCTGCAAATTAAATTTATTGTCTTCGCTGGTTTGAATTTGTTCTTTAGCTTCAATAAGACTACCGTTTGAAATTTTGACAATGTCTTCTGCTTCTTGGAATGAAATATTATATTTTTCGATTAAATGATTTTTCAGAGATTCATCATCAATACCCAATACTTTTACCGGTTGAGTTCGGGAATATATAGTTGGTAAAATGTCTTCGCGACTATCAGAGACCATCAGAAAAACAGTATTATGTGGCGGTTCTTCTAGTGTTTTTAGAATTTTATTGGCACATTGCTGGTTCATTTTCTCCGGCAACCAGATCAGCATTATTTTATAGTCGGACTCAAAACTTTTAAAATTCAACTTGTTGATTATCTCGGTGGATTCATCAACAAAAATATTTGCTTGTTTGGATTTATTGTTGCCGGAAACAAGCATATTTGTCCAATCATTATAAGAAAAATAAGGGTCCTTTAACATTATTTGTCTCCATTCGTTTATGAACGAATCGCTAATGCTCTTTTTACCTGTTACTGTAACAACGGGAAATACGAAATGAAAATCGGGATGAATAAGTTTTTCGTATTTATGGCATGATGGACAAACTCCGCAACTATCATTTTCCTGTTTGTTCTGGCAGGATAAAAACTGAGCAAAAGCCCATGCAAGAGCTTTTTTCCCAACTCCGGGAATCCCATAAAACAAATATGCATGGCTAATCCTGTTGGAATAATAGCTCTTTATCAGATTATTCTTAATTTCTTCCTGCCCTATTATATCTTTAAATCTCATTTCGCAATATTTCCAATTTGCAAAATTACAAAAACATTTGGTTTAATTTATATTTAATTCCAATGTTTTAGATTTTTGAATAAAAACCCTTACTTTGCAAAATATTTAAAAAAAACAAAAAGATGAACTGTCCGTTATGCAATCTGGAATCCAATTTATTTTTGAATGTAAATTCAATTGAGTTCAGGAAGTGTGAAAATTGCGGGCTTATATACAAAGACAAGGATTCAAGATTAAGCGCTGATACAGAAAAATCGAGATATTTGTTTCATCAAAACTCAATCGAGGACCAGGGGTATATTGACTTTCTTAACCAATTGATTGTTCCTTTATTAAATTTTATCCAACCTTACGATTCCGGACTTGATTTCGGATGCGGACATACACCGGTATTAAGCGAATTATTGAAAAGTAGGTCATTTAATTGTGATTTTTATGATCCGTTTTTCTTTCCGATTGCAAATTTCTCAATAAAATATGATTTTGTGGTTTCTACAGAGGTTTTTGAGCATTTCTTTTCTCCTCAAAAAGAGCTCAGGCTTATAAGCTCTATTCTTAAAACAAACGGTATTTTAGGTATCATGACCGAACTTTACGACCGAATATCCGATTTCCATAACTGGTATTATCACAAAGACCCAACACATGTTTGCTTTTTCGGGAATAAAAGTATGGAATTTATTTGCAAAATTTACAGATTCAAAATAGAATATACTGATAATAAGAGAGTTATTATTCTCAGAAAAATTTAACCTCAAATTTTTTAATAAAAAATAATATTTTATTAAAAATCATTGTTTACTAATTGATTTAATATTTTTTAGGAAAAAATTTTCAATGGATTATTTTTGCAAAAAATAACATGATGGGAAAACGAATTGTTTGGGTAATAATTTTTTTGTCGGGATTTATCTGCAATCTTGAAGCTTTGCCAGTAAGAGTTTACGGAAATGCTCCGGAATATAAATCATCAACTTTAATTTTTTATAAATATTCCGATAGAATAACTTACTTAAAAGAAAAAGTACTCGAACTTAATATTGACGAAGAAGGAAATTTTGATGCGACTTTCGATATTTCTGAAATAACTTATATTTTCTCGGAATTTGGAGTTTATCTTGCATATTTTTATGCCGAACCAGGTTATGAATATGAATTAGTTTTCCCGCCTTACGAAGAAAGAGAACTTGCAGATTTATTCAACCCGTTTTTTAGTCCGCAAGAGACGCACCTCGGCATCAAAAATATGAAAGAAACCGATCTGAACTACCTCATCATGGATTTTGATTATTACTATTTCCGTTACCTCGAAATAAATTATTTAGATGTTTATGCTCAGGGAATAAAATCAGATGTTGACACTTTTATAACCGAATTAAATAAAAGATACAAAATTTATGACAACAAATACTTTCAGGATTACCGCAAATACAGAATTGCTGCTTTAAAAAATATAGCAACACAAAAGCAAGCTGAAGATGTACTTGTGTTTGCAAATTACTCTAAAAGTCCGGTATTATATGATAATCCGGCCTATATGGATTTATTCAATAATATTTTTTATAATTTTTTTGATAAAATTTTGACCTCTAAGGACGGCGGAATTTTATATGCAATTATTCACTACGGCCATAGCATCACAAGACTGAAAAAATTTTTAAATGCAAAATATTATTATTTACGCAATCCTCAATTTCAGGAACTTGTTATTTTAAAAGGGCTGAATGACGCTTTCTCTAATAAAGATATGGCATGGCTGCCTTTACTTTTAACTCTTGACTCTTTGTATTTATCAACAGAATATCCAGTTCACCAAAAAATTGCTCAAAATATTGCCGACAACACTTTAAGTATGGCTAAAGGAACTATTGCTCCTCCATTTGAACTTACAGATACATCCGGCAACATAGTGAAATTAAGTGATTATCGTGGAAAATATGTTTATCTGTGTTTTGCCAACACACAATCTTATACTTGTCAAACAGAATTTTTAATGATGAAAAAAATATATGAAAAATATAAAGGTCTTTGCATTTTTGTTACTGTTTTAACCGATGAAGACAGAAAAAAAGCCTTAGAATACATTTACAAAAATCAGTTAACTTGGGATTTCTTATTTACAGAAATAAATTCCTCAACAATATCAACATATAAGGTAACTTCGGTTCCCACATGTTTTTTGATAGACCCTTACGGAACTCTTGTTTTATCTCCGGCAACACTTCCTTCAGAAAATATTGAGAATTATTTATTTAAAATCTTTCAACCTAAAACTAAAAATTAATAGTTTTGAAAATTTCTATCTCCTAATAGGTATAAATTAAAGATTTTCATGTATAAATAAAAATTTTTCGTTTTAAAGTTATCCGAAGGAATAAATTTTTTACGTATTTTTGCAATGTATGAAAAAGAATAAAGAAATAAATAAGCCCCTAAAAAAAGAATTCGGGGTAACAGGTTCAGACGAAAAAGAGAACCTGAAGTTAGTGTTATACAATGATGATATTAACACCTTTGATTATGTCATGTCCTGCTTGATTGAAGTTTGTGATCACAATATTATTCAAGCAGAACAATGTGCAATGATTACACATTACAAAGGGAAATGCGACATCAAAAAAGGATCGTATTTCAAACTGCAAGTTATGAAGGAACAACTAATCGAAAAAGGATTAAGAGTATCAATTGAATAAACCGCTTTATTGGCGGTTTTTTTTTAATACATTGCAAAAAAACAAGCTTACATTCAAAAAACGAACATTGCCAATACACAAATTTTATTTTTATTTGCAACAAAAAAAATATGACCAAACTTGAGGAATATTTTAACAGATTCAGAGAAAACACCATAGGATATAATTTAAAACACAAAACTATTTACGGAGAAAAACCGTTAGTTTACGCCGACTGGATTGCTAGCGGAAGATTATATGCTCCCATCGAAAAAAAAATTTCCGAACATATAGGGCCATTCGTAGCCAATACTCACACAGAATCCAGCACCACCGGAACTCTAATGACCGAGGCATATCATACTGCCCGAAAAATTATTAAAAAACATGTTAATGCAAACGAAGATGATGTACTTCTTACTCCCGGTTTCGGAATGACTGCTGCTATTGTTAAACTTCAAAGAATTATAGGCTTGAAAGTATGCGGTAAAATCAGCGGCAGAGATTGTCTGGACAAATCCGAAAGACCGATTGTTTTTATTACTCACATGGAGCATCACTCTAATCACACATCATGGTATGAAACAATTGCCGATGTTGAAATTATAAAACCGGGCAAAAATTTATTGGTTGATCCTGAAAATTTGAGAGAAGCAATACAAAAATACAAAGATCGTAAAATAAAAATAGGATCTTTCACAGCCTGTTCAAATGTTACGGGAATACATACACCTTATCATGAATTGGCAAAAATAATGCATCAAAACGGAGGCGTTTGTTTTGTTGATTTTGCTGCAAATGCTCCCTACGAAACCATAGATATGCATCCCGAAGATCCGGAAATGGCTCTGGACGCTATCTTTTTCTCTCCACATAAATTTTTAGGAGGTCCCGGCAGTTCCGGAGTTTTATTATTTAATAAAAAACTCTACAACAGCAAAAGCCCCGACCAACCCGGAGGCGGCACTGTTGAATGGACAAACCCCTGGGGCGAATATGAATATCATAAAGATATAGAAGCTCGTGAGGACGGCGGAACGCCCGGATTTATGCAAGCAATACGAACTGCTCTGTGCATATTACTAAAAGAAGAAATGAACCCTCAATTAATAATGCAAAGAGAAAAAGAACTGCTCGAAATTGCTTTTTCAGGGTTGGAGAAAATTCCTAATCTTGTTATTCTGGCCAGTGAAACAAAAGAAAGACTTGGAACAATTTCTTTCTATATCAACGATCTACACTATAATTTGTGTGTAAAACTCTTAAGCGATATGTACGGCATTCAGGTAAGAGGCGGCTGTGCCTGTGCAGGAACTTACGGACATTTCCTATTGGATGTTACACACGAAAAATCGCATCTTATTACATCAAAAATTAACGAAGGAGATCTTTCGGAAAAACCGGGTTGGGTAAGACTTTCGCTGCATCCTACTATGACCGACGCAGAACTAAATTATATTATTGATGCTCTTAACGATATTGCAAAAAAACACAAAATTCATTCTAAAGACTACAACTACGATAAGCATAAAAATGAATTTTACCACAAACACAACATTCAATATCAAAAAGAATTTGTTAATAATATTTTTTCGAGAGAAACGTTTTAATGGAAATTCTTAAATTCTTGAAAAAAAACTACAAGATATTCTATATAATTGTTTTTATTATCTCAGGATTATTCTTTGCTACAAATAATTCGTATTCTCAGTTTTTTGTTTTGAATGACAGGGTTATGGTTTCGGGATATGTTTTTGAAGAAAGCACAGGTAAACCTTTGCCTTACGTTAATGTTTACGTAAAAAAATCTCGCACCGGAACAATTACCGACACTTTAGGACATTTTATATTAAGTGCGCAAATGAAGGATACAATAGTCTTTTCAATTGTTGGATACGACAGAAATTATCTTATAATAAACGATTCGGCAAAAGACAATACCAAGCCGGTAATTTTATTTTTAAACACGAAGATTTATGAGTTGAAATCTGTTGATATTGTTGCACTTAAAAAGTATAAACAACTGGAATACGAAATTATGAATATGAAGTTGAAAGACGATGATTACACTTATGCGCAGAGAAACTTTCCAATAAAGCCCAAAGACATTTCCTATTATTCACGATCCGGAAATTCAATGTTCGGCATTGTTGTTAGTCCAATTACCGCATTATATGATATGTTTTCCAAAGAAGGACGCGAAAAACAAAAGCTTTACGAAATTCAAAAAAATGATAATCTTTTCGATTTAATCCAAAGCAAAATCTCTTGCGACAAATTGGCAGAGATACTCGAAATGTCAAGAGAGGATTTTAATAAATTTATTGATTGGAATAATTTTAATTATGATTTCATCAATTCGCTTAACGGTTACGAACTGGTGAACTTACTAAAACACAGAAAATACTTCTATCAAAATTCTATCAATAAAAATTAAACTTGCAAGGGAGTTTTCGGTTTTCATTAACAAAAAATTATACATTTGCACAAATCAAAAAATTGTAGCCATGTATATCATCAAATCAGAAAGCAGAGATCCATACTTTAATCTGGCCACGGAGGAATATTTGTTGAAAAACTCCGATGATGAATTCTTCTTAACAGCAATAAACGGGCCTTCGGTATTGTTAGGAGTAAATCAAAATGCTTATGATGAAATTAATGCTTTGTATGTAAAACAAAACGGAATAAAAGTTGTACGAAGAATCACCGGTGGAGGAACTGTTTTTCAAGACGAAGGAATATTGAATTTCTCTTTAATATACAAAAGTGATGGTTCGGATTTGTTGGATTTTTCGTATGTAGCATCCTTTATTTCAGACTTTTTAAAAGAAAAACTTGGCGTTGAAGCAAAATGCGAAGGTAGAAACGATATTTGTATCAACGGGAAAAAATTTAGCGGACAAGCCCGATATTTCCATGGAAACAGAATTTTACATCATGGGACTATTCTTGTTTCGACAAATAAAAAATCTTTAGTAAATGCTTTAAAATCTACGGATGAAAAAAATTATGAAAGGAGTATTGTCCCTACAAATGAAGAAATTACAAATATAAACGAAGTGCTTGCCAATAAAATAAAAACCGAGGACTTTTGGGCTCTTATAATAAATTATTTTCAATCTAAATTTTTTAACACAAAGTTTTATCAACTAAGTTCGGATGAAATTGAAAAAATTAAAGAACTTGTAAAAACCAAATATTCAACTTTTGAGTGGAATTATGGCTCAAGGCCTGACTTCAATTATTACTCCGCTCTGGAATGTATTAGCGGAAATATTGAAATGTTCATTAAACTTTCTCCTGATTCAATAATCGAGGATATACGAATTTTTGGTGATTTCTTTTCCATGAAGGATGTCAGAGATATTGAAAATGCTCTAAAAAACATAAAATTATCAAAAGAAGAAATTTTAAAAGTTTTAGATAATTTTGATTTTGAAAAATATTTTTACGGCATCGAAAAAGAAAATTTTGTAAATTGCATCATCAAACTTAAAACAAAATAATTATGAAAATTGCAAAGTTATTATTGGTAATAATTATCCTGACTTTAATTATTCTGGGATATTCGTGTAAGGAAAAAGATCCGCAAGACAATCCGCCTACTAATGATCAGGTGCTTAAAGCCGTTCAGGATTATAGCATTGCGAGTAAATTGTTCAGTGATTCATTTAGCGAATCCGATAAAGCAGCAAAAAATTCGGATGAACAAATTGACAATCATAATCAAGGACAAAAGGACGGCTATCCAATTATTACCATAACGCCATTTGATGCTGTTACATGGCCAAAAAACATTACTGTTGACTACGGTAATACAAATTATCTTTGCCAAGACGGACGTTACCGAAGAGGAAAAATCTTAATCGAAACCACAGGTTTTTATCGTCAGGCAGGAACAGTTATAACCGTAACTTTCGACAATTATTACCAGAACGACCATAAAGTAGAAGGAACTCAGGTGATAACAAACAACGGAAGAGGAGAAGACGGATTTTTAAGTTATACTGTCAACATAAACGAGGGAAGAATTACCACCCCAGAGGATAAAGTTATTACCTTCAACGAGAGTAGCGTTAGAAAGTGGATTGAAGGAGAAGAAACAATACTTCAACATTGCGATGATGTTTATGAAATAACCGGAACCCAAAACGGAATAAGCTCAAACCAAATTACATACACCTTAACTGTGATTGAAGCCTTAAACGTACAGGTTTGTTGCAGATGGATTAGAGGCGGCATTTTAAATCTCGACATCGAAGGTTTGCCCACAATAAGCGTAAACTATGGCGATAACACTTGTAATGCAACAGCCACTGTTACAATAAACGGGACAGAATATCCTATCATAATGCAGTAAATAAAAACTTCATTTTAATATTTTCCAAAACAAGTTAGCCTCCAATGAGTTGTTTAATAGTAATAACTCATTGGAGTTTCTTTTTATAAATTTTCCGAGTTTTGTCCAATAAATAAAAGTTTTATTTTTGTCGAAATTTAAAATTGGTAATGAAAAAAAATACAATTATTTCAATATTAGTGATTTTAGGGATTTTAATAATTGATCAGATCTTAAAAATCTGGATAAAGACCACATTCACTTATGGTCAGGAATTAAATCTTATTGGAGAAAGAATAAAGTTATTGTTCGTTGAAAACAACGGAATGGCTTTTGGCATGGAAATACCCGGACAATGGGGGAAAATCAGTTTATCCCTGTTTAGAATTTTTGCAATAACAATATTAATATATTACTTAGTAAAAATCATACGCAACGGCGAAAGTACCATTTTTGTAGTTTGTATTTCAATGATAATTGCGGGAGCCACAGGAAATTTAATAGACAGTTTATTCTACGGAATGATATTCTCGGAAAGTACGGCTTTTGAAGTTGCAAAAATATTTCCGGCTGAAGGTGGTTATGCTCCATTCTTGCATGGAAAGGTTGTTGACATGTTTTATTGTCCGATAATAAAAGATTCTGCAGGAGATACTCTATTTTTCAAACCAATCTTTAATATAGCAGATTCTTCAATTACTGTTTCAGTATTTATAATGATTATTTTTTACAAAAAAATATTTTACAAGAAAAAAGAAACTGTAACCTCAGAAAATCAAGAAAATTTTGACACAGTTCCGGATCAAAACGATGTTTCATAAGCGCAATATTGTTTCTTTTCACAAAAAACTGTCATAAAACAGATTAAGCTGAATTGTTTTTCTTTTAACAACAAAAAAAATATTGTAGTTTTGCCACAATAAACTAAAAAATTGAAGGTATGATACTATTATCTGCAACACAAGAAGCCGGTGTAAGTTTACCTTTATGGTCAATAACACCTTTTGTTTTGATGCTGGCAATGATTGCCGTTGGACCATTATTATTTCATCATTGGTGGGAAGAAAACAAAAACAAATTGATTGTATCTTTAGCCTTAGGAATACCAACAGCAATATATCTGATTAGCAATGATATGTCGCATGCATTGATTCATCAGATTTTGTTTGATTATGTTCCGTTCATCATTTTATTGGGGTCATTGTTTGTGATTACAGGCGGTATTCATCTCAAAGGTGATATACAAGCTAAGCCTTGGGTAAATACTTTGTTTTTAATGATCGGTTCTGTTTTGGCTTCATTTATGGGAACAACCGGTGCAGCAATGTTACTCATCAGACCGGTAATAAAGACCAATTCTCAAAGAAAATATAAAGTTCATACTATTTTGTTTTTTATTGCAACAGTTGCAAATTGCGGCGGACTCTTAACTCCTCTGGGCGATCCTCCATTATTCCTGCTTTATTTAAGAGGTGCCAGTTTTACCTGGTTCTTCCACATGTTGCCGGAATGGATGTTTGTTAACAGTATGTTATGGATTATTTATTTTATTTTCGATTCTTATTATTATAAAAAAGAACCTATTGAAAATATCAAAATGGATAATGTAAATGTTGAACCAATAAGTCTAAATGGTAATATAAATTTCATTTTCCTTTTGGGAGTTGTTCTTTCTGTTGCATTCTTAAACGAACAATACATTCCTGCCATTAAAGAAAATCACAATCTAGCATTCATCAGAGAAGCTGCTTTGTTAGTTTTAGGCGGGTTGTCACTTTTACTAACTAAAAAGAAAACTCGTGAAGACAATAAGTTTACATGGACTCCGATTACCGAAGTTGCTTTTCTATTTTTAGGTATTTTTGTTACTATGGTTCCTGCTTTAAATTATTTGTCGGTACATGCCGCAGATTTTGGAGTAGAAACTCCGGCACAGTTTTATTATGCGACAGGTGCTCTAAGTTCGTTCTTAGATAATGCTCCAACTGCAGTGTCTTTTCATCAAATGGCTTGCGGGCTTGGAACATTCCATGATTGTGTTTTTGTTGCAGGAATTGATGAAATGGTATTAACTGCTATTTCATTAGGAGCTGTTTTCTTTGGAGCCATGACCTACATCGGTAATGGTCCAAACTTTATGGTTAAAGCTATCGCTGAAGAAAACAAAATTAATATGCCAAGTTTCTTTGGTTATATGATTAAATTCTCCTTGATTATTTTATTACCCTTATATATAATTACTCAATTGCTTTTCATACACTAATAATAACATATTATTTTGACAAAAAAGCTGCCATACAAAAAGCAGCTTTTTTGTCATTATAATATGTTATTATTA
>CALJNE010000054.1 GCA_937982115.1 uncultured Bacteroidales bacterium
CTGAAAAAATAAAAAATTTTGATCCTCCAATATAGATTTTAACTCTTTTAATTGGTTAAATTCAGAAATCTTTAACTTTCGAAAATTAAAAGATCAAAAAAATTTTTTGTAGTACAATTTTATTTTCAAATAACTGTTAAAACAAAAGCTATGTTTTCTTCTCTTTTGAACTATGTAAAGATATAGTTTAGAAACGAAATACTTAAAAATCTCCATTATTACTTTGCGAATTTACTTTCAAAAAAGTCTTATTTTTCAATTAAAGGTCAAAAGTTCTGAATTTACTGTACAGAAAGATGTAAACAATATGCATATAAGTTATAGTATTGATTTCACTCTTCTGCGTTTAAAAAAATTAAAATTTTATTTTGGATTTTGAAGAACACTAAAGCCTGAAATCTGATTCAAATATTCTGCAAGTTTCCCCGTAAGGTTTTTAACGTTATAGCAGTCAATATCTTCAACCTGAATAATGTTGTTGCCGTTTAAAAATTTTGAATACACTTCAGAGATATAATTTTTAATTCCGTTATAATCATCGTATTCGAAAGTTTTTCCGGCATTTGCTGTTTCGATAATATTTGCCACATCGCTGTCTGTTGGACCTAAACACAAAATGGGTCGTGCAGCCCTTAGATTTTCGAACAATTTACCGGGAATTCTCCCTTTTGAGTTTTCAGCAATATTAAGTGGTAATAATAATAAGTGAGAATTAAGTATTTGCTGTAGAGCCTGAGGTCTGGGGACAATTTGTGGCGGGAAATAATTTTTCTCCAATCCCTTTTCAATTATATATTTAGAGATATCATAATCAACCGTTCCTAAAAATTTTATTGACAAGTGTCGGGCAAATTTTTCATCTGTTTTAATCAAATCAGACAATACGTCAATAAATGTTTTCGGGAACCTGTCGAATCCGAGCTGGCCGGCATGAATAATTGTAAATTTTTCATCAGGAACAGGGCTCAGATTTGTAAAGTCATCTTCATCATAGCCCCAATAAATAACATCAACATATTTTGCACCTATGCTTTCAAGGTCTTTTTTCCAGGTAGGACTTACAATTGTTGTTTTTGCCGCTGTTCGAAATGCTTCTTGCTCGAGTTTACGATGAATTTTATTTGCAATTTTACCGATTTTCAGCATCTTGTAATAATCAACCTGAGTCCACGGATCTTGAAAATCCATAAGCCACGGTATCCCCGTCTCTCTGGACAGACGACAACCAATTACAGTATTAGTATGCGGTGGTCCATCGGTAAAAATTGCATCTACCGGATTTTCTTTAAGATATTTTTTTAAAAATCTGACAGAAGGTTTAATCCAAAAACAACGAGCATCAGGAATGAAAAAATTACCTCTTAACCAAATAGCAAATTTATCTATGGCTTTTAGTTTTCGATCTCTAACATATACAGGATTAGCGGAATCAGTTTTTTTTCTTCCAGAAAGTTTTTTAAACAAATCGAAAGGTTCAAAAATTTTTCTGCGAATTACTGTAATTCCTTCTGGAATATCTTTAAAATTAGTTTCATCAAAATATGGATATTGTGCATTAAGAGGAGCATAAACAACAGGTTCCCAACCGAAATCTCTAAGATATTTGGCAAACTTTAAACATCTATGAACACCGATACCACCCGAAGGAGGCCAGTAATAAGAGATTATCAAAACTTTTTTCATAATCACAAAATAACAAAAACTGATTCTGAAAAAATCAAAATCAGTTTATATTTTTATAAAGGGAAAAATTATTTTCCTTGTGGTTGAGGAGCAGTTGGAGTATTTGGCAAACTTTGTTCTATCGGAGCAGGTTTGTCCACCTTTTTATTAGGAATAGAAAAACTTGCAAGTAAGCTGAAAACTATCAAAGCAATCGCTAATGTCCAGGTTGCTTTTTCGAGAAAATCAGCTGTCTTTTTAACACCCATCAATTGGTTTCCTTGACCAAAACCACTGGCTAAACCTCCGCCTTTGCTGTTTTGTACTAATACTATTAAAATCAGTAAAACAGCACAAATCAAAATCATTATTGTAAAAAACGTGTACATAACTACTTTTTATTTTTAATTAGTTCTTTAATTTTTTCAATTTGGCTTGCAAAGTAAATACTTTTTTCGGGATATTTCAAACACAATTTTTCGTAACTTAATAAAGCTTTTTCGTAATGCCCCTGTTTAAGGTAAATTTTTGCTAAGGTTTCGCTAAAGAGTTCATCACTCTCTGTAAGCACAGTCTCAACATTTACAGGATTCTGTGGGACATAATTTTTATCCGGAATTATTCGAGGATTTTTCTCCAAAAATTTATCAATTAATTTATTTTTTTCCGGTTTTTCAATCAATTTTTTTTCTTGATTAGGTTCTTGCCTAACACTCAGTTTTTCTTCTGTATTCACCTCTTCAGCAAATTCAAAACCGAGGTCATCTTCAGTAGAGGGGACCGATTCTTTAATTTCAAGATTATCGGGAATTTCAACAATCGCATCTAACTCGAGACTTACTTCTTCATTATTTTTCTGTGCTTCCTCTATTTTTTCAATTTTTGCATCCTTACTTGTTGAATCTTCCGAATTTTTTAGTTCAACAGGTTTAACTCCTAATTCAGTTAGTCTTTTGTTTATTATTTCAAGTAATTCTTTTTCGCGTTGTGATTTTTCGTCAGGCTCCTCTTGATTTAATTTATCGGAATTTATTTCAGCAATTTCATTCTCTGAGTATAATGCTGAAAATTCCTGTTCTTCTTTGTTTTTAACAAGTTCATTATTTGACTCTATGATTTCGGGTTGACCGATGGTGATATTTTGCGAACTATCTTGCTCTTGTTCATTTTGCAAAGTTTCAAAAACAAATTCAGGTACATCAGTTTGTACATCGTGAACATCAATAATTTTAATTTCTGAAATGTGCTCCTGGTCAATAAAATCCTCCGCAGTCAAAACTTCTACAGCAGGTTCATTTTCAATTTTCTCCGTAATAATCTCTACCGACACAGTCTCAGTATTTTGAATATCTTCCGGAACATCATTTTGAACAGAATGTGTTGTTTCAACGGAGACTTCTGTAGTAGTGGAATTTATTTCAGAAAATAGTGGGTTGTAGTCTTCAAGAATTATTTTTGTAAGAAGTTTACGCTCGGGTATGTGAACAGCAGCAAGTTTGAGTTTACTTTCAAAACGCACATCATTAATTATGTTCAGATTTTTCACATACAGCATCCAGGCAGCCTGAAAATAAGGATACTCATCAATCAAACCTTTGATGTCGAGCAAAGACTTTTCATCAAGACTGTTAATGTTTTCGGAATATTTATAAAAAGTATCCTTATTCATCATTATTACCAATTAGCAACGGCACGATTAAAAATATCAGTTACAAGTTCATCACAAATTTGCCTAATTAACTCTTCTTCAACAGCACTTAAACTAACAGTACTGACAAAATCGGCATATCTTGTAAAATTTGTTTCGAAACTTTTCTGAGGTTCCTTAGTATTTGTAAATTTTACTTTAACAGTTATTGTAAGCCGATTAAGAGCAGCTGTTTCATTCCCTGTGAAAGCCTGAGCAGAAACAGTATAATTTACAATTTCTCCTTCAAACATTAAATCTCCGTCCGAACGAACCATCTCAAGGTTAGTTTGAGAATTAAACCTATCTTTTAAAGTTTCGGTAAAGACATTACTCAAATTTGGCTGAACAAGAGTAGCTCGATTAGGAAAATAACTTATGCTGATTGTTTTTATATCAGCCGAAATATCCGCTCCGGTAAAAGAATAACCGCCTCTGCAGGAATAAATCAAAGCAGATATTACAACTAATAACAATATTTCAAAAAATTTTCCTTTCATTTTTTAGTATTAATACCGTATTCCTTAATTTTTCGGTAGAGCGTACGTTCAGAAATTCCCAATTCCTGAGCAGCTAGTTTACGTTTATGTTTATTTTTTTCTAATGCTTTGATTATCAAATCTTTCTCGTGTTCGGCAAGAGATAACACTTCTTGAACTTCTTCGGCTTTTTCGGCAAATATTGTTTTTGGGGTTTCTTCCTTTTTAACAAAGGAAGTCAAATTATTAATTTTTATTTCATCATCAAACTCTCGAAATGAATGAGGAATATCGTCGTCCACAACCTCAGGATATTTTGCAATAATATTATTTACAAGCATTTTAAGTTCGTTCATATCCTTTTTCATATCGAAAAGGACTTTGTAGAGTAATTCTCTTTCTGAAGCAAAACTGTCGGTGGGGACTGATTTTGCAAGTACCGGTAAGTTAGGATTATCAACTCCTTCAAGGTATTTACGTAGTATGTCGGCTGTTATCAAGCGTTCTTTTTCGATAATAGAAATTTGTTCGGTAACATTCTTAAGTTGACGTATATTTCCGGGCCATCTGTAAGATTTTAATAATTCGACGGCATCATCGGTTAATTTCACAGCCGGCATTCGATATTTTTCTGCAAAATCAAGTGCAAATTTTCTGAACAATAAATGTATATCGTCGCCTCTATTGCGTAGCGGAGGCATATATATCGGAACAGTATTTAGTCTGTAATAAAGGTCTTCGCGAAATTTTCCTTCGGCAACTCTCTGTTTTAAGTCCACATTAGTAGCAGCAATAACCCGTACATTAGTTTTTTCTATTTTTGAGGAACCGACTTTAAGAAACTCACCGGTTTCGAGAACTCTCAAAAGTCTGACTTGAGTGGACATTGGTAATTCTGCAACTTCGTCGAGGAAAATAGTACCGTTGTTAGCTTCTTCAAAATATCCTTTACGGTCGCTATGTGCACTAGTAAAAGAACCTTTTACATGTCCGAATAATTCAGAATCAATTGTACCTTCGGGAATGGCTCCGCAGTTTACAGCAATATATGTGTTGTGTTTACGCAAACTTTGAGAATGAATAATTTGAGGTATTCTTTCCTTACCAACTCCACTTTCGCCGGTAACTAGTACGGATAAATCTGTTGGAGCAACCTGCAAAGCAATTGTCAATGCACGATTAAGTTCGGGAGAATTTCCTATAATTCCAAATCTTTGCTTTATGCTTTGTAAATCCATAAATGAAATTAATTCTTGCAAAAATACAAAATATTATAATTATTTGAGTATTAAAACTTTGAATTTTACCATTTTAAAATTACAGACTTATTGATGCGAAATTGTAGTTTTTCCTTTTATAATACATTATAAGAAACTTTAAAGCCGGAATCATTCTTGGTGCAGAGAGAATGTTATCGTGAAAAACAATTATTGACCCATCGCGAACATATTTTTTTATAATCTTTTTTACATCTTCGGGAGAGTAATCAAGTTTAAAATCATAGGTCAGTACATCCCAGAAAATCAATCGGTATTTTGAGCGAAGTTTTCTAATCTGTAGAGGAAAAATTCTTCCATAGGGAGGCCTAAAGAAAATACTATTGCTTACCGGCGACTTTTTTAAGGCATTTTCAATCCAGATTCTAGATTTTGTTTTTTTTGCGTCAAGATGATAAAAACCATGATTACCGAGAACGTGTCCTTCTTCAACAATTTTTTCAACTAAATATTCACAATTTTCCGCATTTTCTCCTGTACAAAAAAAAGTTGCTTTTACATTAAATTCTTTGAGAATTTCAAGTACTTTTTCCGTAGTATTTGGGTCAGGCCCATCATCAAAAGTTATATACAGAGTTTTTGGAGTATGGGTAATTCTACAAATTGCCCATTTAAAAAACCTGTATGGATGCCGTATGCTCCTAATACCAAAATTCATTGTTGTTCAAAATTACCTATTCGTTTTGCCTTATACAAATACCTCTCTGCCAAACTAAACAATTTTCGGTCGTTATATGTTTTAGAAAGAATGTAAATTTCTTCAATTGTTTTAAATGCTCTTTGAGCATATAAGTTTGTACTGAATAATTTATCTTTATCAAATCCGGAATAATATTCAATTTCTTCGTAAGCGTTTTTTAAAGTCTTTTCGCCTATTGCACTTGCTTTTGAATGTTTGTTTATCCTGTAATAGCCATGTATTATTCCATTCATATAATAATCAAAAGGAATTTTTTCGTCAGGCAAAATATTGACAATAAAATCAAGCACTTCTTCAGATTTTTTTATTTCTCCTTCAAAATAAAGGCTTCGGGCTAAACGCGAAAAATGATTGCGATAATTTATTAAAATATTGCGAGTGTTTTCGTCGTAATATATATATTGTTTTCTAAGATTATCAAAAATAAACTTACTAAAAACTATTTCATACATTGACAAAGCATTGACGTTTACAGGGTCTGAGACAGAAATCTCGGTTTCAACAGGCATGAGTTTATAAGCTAAGCCTTCCAGAAAAAGATATTTTTCCAATCCCATAAAATTTCTTGAGTTCATCAACGAAGAAAAATATATTGGACGTTGCCACAAATTGGAATTTATTATTTCGTAAATCATCAATTCTCCTTTGGTAATGCTCTCGTAATTTATTCCCCAAACCATTCGGTTCACAATTTTTGATTCATCAAAATGCTCATTTTTTACATAATCTTTTATCGCATTTTTATTTATACTTAAACTCAATTTTGTCGCAGGAAAATAATCAATGGGATAATCATAAAGTTTTGTGTCAATTTTTGTGGATTTATCATCGGAAAAAACAAAATTTAAACATGCATTTAAAGGAATAGGATAAGACTTCTGCTTATTTATAAAAATGTCAAACATTCTGTTTAATTCTTTAGCCTCATCAAATGGAATTCCGAACATCCGACATCTTTCTTCGGACTTAAGGCTTAGAATTATGCTTGCAAAGTCAAGGAAATCAGGATTTGATGCATAAGGTTGTACTTTGGAATATACTTCCTTAAAATTTTGATATTCTTCGGGACGAGATTTATCGAATCCGTTTTTAATTAAAATATTGTCAAAAAATTTAACTATTTCGGAAAAATCAGAATTTATTTCATTTAAATTTTCATAATAAATATCTTCAAGAAATGCAACAGGATTTGATTTTACAAGCAGATACTCACGATGCCCTGAAATGTAATTAGTTTTTGTGAGATGAGTAAGTAATGGTTGAGAATAAAACCTTTTGCTTCGTATCTGGTCAATATACCAATCGGTATTCAAATAACTAATATTAATTATTGATACATCGGTTCTGAGGCCTTCGCAATATTGTAAATACCAGAGCGGAAAGGTTTCATTATCGCCGCTTACAAACAATATGGCATTTTTGTCGCATGAATTTAACAAATTGTAAGCAAACTCATACGCAACTTTGTTACTTCTTTTATTAGAATCATCATAGTTTTTCAGCAAGAATTGACCCGGAACAGAAAGCAGTATAAATATTCCTATAGAATAAACCCGAATATCGGAATTTAGATATTTCCTGAGATATGAAAATATAGAAGGAACAGAAATTCCTGTCATAATGCAAAAGGTGAAAAAGGACCCTATAAACGAATAATCTCTTTCGCGAACTTGATAAGGATGCTGATTGAGATAAAAAGCAATTGCTATTCCGGTCATGATGAAAAGCACAATTAAACTTACGGCAAGCTTTTTATCTTTTTTAAAAAGACTTATAACTCCAATCAGTCCTAAAATCAAGGGGATAAAATAATACGAATCATTGGCAGGGTTATTTTCAAATTTTTGTGGTAAGTATTTATGTTTTCCCAACCTTAAATTGTCAATAAACGAAATTCCACAAATCCAGTTCCCATTAATTGGTCCTCCATGAGACTGAAAATCGTTTTGTTTTCCAACAAAATTCCACATAAGGTATCTGAAATACATGTGCGAAAACTGATAGCGAAACATAAATTTAAAATTCACATCAGCCGGTGGAACTTTATCGGAATAATATTTTGTCCATTCTCTGTATGCTGCAACATGAGCCGGAATATTACTCCACATTCGAGGCAAAAAGCGTTTGTCTCGTTTTACATAATTTGCTTTGGGCTTATATGCAACGACCTTATATTTACCCGAAATAGTATCGAAAATTTCATGACCCTTTACATAAGGATTAATTTTATCGAGACTGCTGTTGAACTGGTGCCCGTAAAGTAATGGTCTTTCGCCGTATTGTTCCCTGCTGTAATACGAAATAAAGTTAAAGATATTTTCGGGATTGTTTTGGTCGAGAGGAGGATTGGCTGCAGAACGTATGATAACAACAGCATAAATCGAAAATCCCAATAAAAAAAACATTATTGAAGTTAATATGAGATTTAAAGTTCGTTTTAACATATTTCCCGAGTAATAAATTCCTGCAGCTAAAAGCAAGAACAATAATATTGTAAATACTATTAACCCCGAATTATAACCAAAACTCAAGCCGTTTACAAAAAGCAATTCAAATTTAGATGCCGTCCATAACAAAAATTCAATAAAAAATTGAAAAACAAGCACTGAAAAAAATGCAGAGATTAATGCGATAATTTTACTTTTCCGGGAGAGTTTTTGTCGTTTAAACCAAACTATCAAAACAACAAAAGGAACAACAAGCAAAATTAGCTGATGAACTCCGGCTGCAAGTCCAAGCAATAGTGCTATTGTTAAAAAATATTTTTCGGTATCAACAGAACTTTCAGAATAATAAATTTTCAGACCCAAATAAACTATTATAGCTGTAAAAGCCAGAGAAATTGAATAAACTTCGGCCTCTGTTGCAATATTCCAGAAAGTTTTAGAAAAGCCTAATCCCAACGAAGCTAAAAGAGCAGACAGAACAATAATAATCTGGTGAAACTTAATTTTTATAGTTTCGGAAAAATGGTTTTTCAGTAGATTAGAAGAAATCAATTCTACAATTAAATAAGAGAGACTAACAGTTATGGCAGCAAAAACAGCAGACACCAGATTAACCGCAAGAGCTTTAGAAAAAAGTCCAAACGAAAAGATAACGAACAATCTGGCTATCAACAAATACATTGGAGCTCCGGGAGGATGGCTTATTTGCAAGGTGGCTGCCGAAGCAATAAGTTCGCCGCTATCCCAAAAATTAACTGTTTGGGATAAAGTAATTAAATAGATTATAAAAGCAAAAGTCCCTGCAAGATAAGGCATTAGAGTAAAAATCCGTTTTGTTTTCACGTTAAATTCAATAAGTTTCACATGTAGAAAATTATTTTATAACTTCAAAAATACAATATTAGTGAAAACATAAGTATTGAAGAAGTTAAAAAATTTATTTCATTAATTTTTGATTAAACCGGTATTTAGCATAACACAATATTGCTCAAAATAAAAATTTCAAAAATTTTTGTTTAAAAATGTATTTGTTTAAAAAAAATGTTACTTTTGCACCGCTACTATTTGTCCGATGGTGTAATGGTAGCACTACAGATTCTGGCTCTGTCAGTCTGGGTTCGAATCCTAGTCGGACAACTTGAATTGACTCGTGGTGTAATGGCAACACGTAAGGCGTTGAGTCTTAAGTTCTTGGTTCGAATCCTTGCGAGTCAACAAAAAAAGAGGCTAAGGCCTCTTTTTTATTTTATTTTATTTCCTTCTTTTTTAAGCTTTTCAAATTCTTTTTGCATTTCTTTTAATGAAGATTCTTTATCGTCTATTTCTTTAGAAAGATTTTCAATTTCTTTTTCGTTCTTTTGAATTCTTGCTTTATAGTCTTCATTTTCTTTTATTAAAGATTCTTTTTTGCTTTTAAGTTTTTCGAAATCTTTTTCTGCATCTTTTAGTTTTTTCTCCTCAGCTTTAACAATACCGGCGTAAGACTTTTCGGTTAAAGAAAAGGCAAAATCTCTAATCATGCTCGAAGCTCTCTGAAATTGATCGGGATGCATACTTGAATTAAGGTAAGCACCACCAAGGTCGAAAGCAGCTAAAACTTCTACTCCACCATCTTTTTGGTCTGTAAGCGAAATGTACATGTCAATTGTATTAGAACTGATTGTTGGAATAACTAAATCATCTCCAAATATTATCCCTTTTTTCTTAGACACTTTCCCTTTGTAGGATTTCATTAATTTAATCATTTCCTTTTCAACAGTCTTAATATCGGAGTAAAAGATTGTGGTTTGAATTGCATTTTTTGATTCCTTCCCGAATCTTCCGTTAGTTTCTTTTGTCTCGATTTTTTGAGCAACACCAACCAAAACAAAACTTAATAAAACCAAAATAAGTGTAAATTTTTTCATAGCTTTAACATTTAATTAAGCAAATATATTAAAATAAATTAAAAATTATATTTTTTTAAAAAAATACCCGATTAAATTTTAACCGGGCATTTTTATAATTACAATATTTTTGATTATTTTCTAACGTCCAATTCTTTCATAATATGTTGACAATTGTATAATTTGTCAATTACCCAAAGAACATATCTTGCATCCACGTTAATTGTTCTCTGCAATTCGGGGCTGTAGATCAAATTACTGCATAACCATTCCCAGTTTCCGTCAAAAGCGAGACCGATTAATTCTCCTTTGCCATTTATTATTGGAGACCCTGAATTTCCGCCGGTAATATCATTGTCGCTTAAGAAACATACCGGAAGACGACCTGTTTTATCGGCATATCTGCCATAATCTTTGGCAAGAACTTTCTCTTTTAATTCAACAGGAACAATAAATTCATCATTAGTAGGATCTTCTTTTTCGAGAATGCCTTCTGCATAAGTCAAATAATGATAATAAACAGCATCACGTGGATAATAAGGTTGTACGGTGCCATAAGTTAATCTTAACGTAGAATTTGCGTCAGGATAGAATTTTCTATCGGTTTGAAATTCGCGTAATCCTTGAATAAAGATTCTTTCGTTAACATCAATTTGCTTGCTTGTGTTAACATAAGCCATCTGAACGCTAATAATATCTCCGAAAACACTTTCTATATAGGCATTTAAAGGATCTGAAGTTAGAGCCTTTAATGTTGGTTTTGCAAGGAAAGCTTCCATTCTTGCCTTATCAGTAAATATAGATTTGGTGAAAACGGCTTCTATGAATTTATCTATTGATTCTTCTTCGGTTTTGCCTTTGAAAGTTTTGAAAATATAATCGTTGAAAACTTTATTACGTTTTTCGGCAGGAACGTCTTTAACATACATTTTCAACATTGCTGTGAAAACCTTTCTGTCGGTTGCAGGAAAATACTTGTCGAACATTCCATCTATATCAGGACGCATACTTTCAATTGTGGATTTTATCATTTCGGAATTTTTCTTTGGGTCTTCTAGTAATTTCTTAAGTCCGCTGAATTGTTGAACTTTCATAACTTGTTGTCCGCCTTGCAATAATCCCAATGAAAGATAAATAATATCATTAGTAGCGGGACCAAAAGACTCGTAGAGTTGTTTTAAATTATCGAGAGCATCTCCGTATTTCTTACGATTTTCAGGATCACCACTAACCCAGGCTCTAAAATCAGCTTCTAATTTTTCTTTTTGTTGTATAGCATCAGTAGTTCTTAAAGTAAGAGCTTCTCCTTTGAAAAGTTTGTGTCCGTTCATTCCTGAAGCATAAGAATCAGCATAAGCAAGTCTTACGTTAATGTCAGCATCCATATCTTGTTTTAGAGTGCTCATGTGTCTATCCAATAAAGCGACAACAGTAGGATTGAAATAATCGCGTTTATAGATCATTCCATAAGAAGAAAGATATCTTTCAGTTTGACCCGGATATCCCATAATCATAGTAAAATCACCTTGTTCTACTCCGGCAATGGAGATTGGTAAATAATGTAAAGGTTGATAAGGAACATTATCTTTACTGTAAGATTTGGTAGGTTTACCGTCGGGTGACATATAAACTCTGAAAACAGAGAAATCTCCGGTATGGCGAGGCCACATCCAGTTATCGGTATCGCCTCCGAATTTACCTATTGATGAAGGAGGAGCTCCTACAAAACGAACATCACCAAAAGCTTCATAAACAAATAAATAATATTCGCTACCTTGAAACATTTCAGATACAGAGGCTTCGTAATGAGTATCTTTTATAGCTTCTTTTTCGATATCTTTGATAGCTTTTGAAATTTTTTTGTTTCGTTCTTCTTCGCTCATTTTGTCTGTAACTTCAGCTAATACTCTTGAAGTAACATCTTCAATTCTTACTACTCTGGTTACTCTTATTCCTGGACAATATATTTCTTCTTCGTAGCTTTTTGCCCAATAACCATTATCGAGATAATTGTTTTCGACACTGCTTAATTTTGTTATTGCTTCGTAACCACAATGATGATTTGTAAACAAAAGTCCTTGATTGCTAACAATTTCACCGGTGCAAAATCCCGTTCCATTTTCGGATTGTAACTGAAAAATCGCATCTTTTAATGAAGAATTATTAATACTGTAAATTTCTTCGGCAGTAAGTTTTAAACCTAATTTTTGCATATCGCCGTAATTGAGCTGCGAAATTTTATTCAACAACCACATTCCTTCATCCGGAACAGCAAAAAACCTTAATGACAATGCTACTAAGAGTAGTAAAATTGTAATTCTTTTCATAAACTTATTTTTTTAATTATAAAAATATTAACTCCGACAAAATTGCAAAAAATAATCGGAAATAAAACTAAAATTTTATTGAAATTCTTATTTAATTGTTAAAATTTCCAATAAACATATACCTTTTTTTCGATAGTATAATTTTAATTTTACTGGGAAAAATAATTTCTGAAGAATAAATTCCTATTCCGGAGTCTGTATTTTTTCGAATAAATTTTAATTCTTCATTTTTTGCATTGTAAATGTTTAAATTGTATCTTTTTGGATTTTTAATTCTAATAAACAATAAACCATGTCTTTTTAGATAAGAGTTTTCTGTTTCTAAGTTTCGTGTTAATGTCCTTGAGATATTAATTTCATTCAAGGAAGTTTTATTACCGTAAAATTCCTCATTACTTATTAATACTATATCGCGAGTAACAAAACATATTCCTTCGGTTTGATGGGCTTTTAATTTTTTTAAAGAAAAGTATTCTATTTTTCCTGAGAAAAAACTTTCGGAATAAAAATACGATAAAAGAACAAGCACCGAATTTGCAGGAACACCAAATTTATAGCCGATTAGAGCAATTGTACTTTTGTCTTCGGAGATATCTGCACCGCAAATAAGTGCATCTACATCAAGAGAGTCAATAAATTCTGCTTTATGTAATCCCTCTTTTGCAGGAATTGAAAACAAGTAAGTTTTTTTATTTCCCCAATTTTTTGTAAAAATATACAAATTCTCGTTAAAATAAATCAAAGACTCGCAATCGAAGTTAGTTTTTCGTTTTTGTGGAGATGTAAATGGAACATAGAAAGTTGAGTCAAAATAAAATTCTATTTTTCGAGCCGCAATTTTCTTATCGCTATCAAATAATTTCTCTTTTTCAAAAAAATAAATTTGAAAAATACTTCTTGTTCCGTTATTATTTCCGATATCACCTATGTAAATATGAGAATCGCTTTTACAAATATCTTCCCAGTCAATATTTTTTGCATTTAGAATTTCTTTTGTGTTGAGAATCTGACCGTTTGCTGTGTCAATTTGATATAAAAAAGGTTTATCGCCGGAATCGTTATGAGTCCAGAAAGTGTTATTAATGAATAATAAGCCAGAAGTTTCCCTAACTGAGTAGTCCAGAAAGGTTTTAAACCCGATTTCAATTTTTTGAGCGAGAATACAATTAGATACAAGTAAAAAGATGAGAAATATTATAAAAGTATTTTTATTCATACCCGTCTCCGTATTCCTTCATAAATTCTTCGGCTTTTTCCACCATATTTTTGGAACCTACAAAGAAAGATGTTCTTTGATGAATATCGGTGGGAACGATTTCGAGTATTCTATTTCCATAGCCGTCGGTAGCTAAACCACCGGCTTGTTCAGCAAGAAAGGCAATAGGATTGCATTCGTAAAGTAAACGTAATTTTCCGTTTGGTGAAGAGGCTGTTTTAGGATAAATATAGATTCCGCCTTTCAAAAGATTTCTGTGAAAATCTGCTACAAGAGACCCAATATATCTTGATGTATAAGGTCTGTTAGTTTCGGAATCATTTTCCTGACAATACTTGATATATTTTTTTACGCCAAGCGGAAATTTTATGTAATTACCTTCGTTAATGGAATAAATCTTTCCGGATTTTGGAGTAACCATAAAGTAATGCGACAGACAAAATTCGCCGATAGAAGGTTCGTAAGTAAATCCGGTAGTTCCCAAGCCTGTAGTATAAACAAGCATTGTTGAAGACCCATAAATTATATAACCTGCAGCAACCTGTTTAATACCCGGTTGCAAAAAATCCTTTTTACTTATACGTTGACCGTGAGGAGTGATACGCCTGTAGATAGAAAATATTGTTCCAACAGAAACATTTACATCAATATTAGAACTTCCATCGAGTGGGTCAATACAAATAACATAATTGCCATCACGGGAGAGGTCATCATCAAAAACAATTATTTCATCTTTTTCTTCTGAAGCAATACCACACACAATGCCGGAAGCTTGAAGTGCTTTTGTAAAAGTTTCGTCTGCAAACACGTCCAGTTTCTGCTGACTTTCCCCTTGCACATTTATATTATTGGTTTCTCCGATTATACTTGCTTCCAAACCGGCTTTGTTAACCATATTATTAACAATTTTTGCAGCCAGTCCGATATGGCTTAACAGCCTTGATAATTCACCCTTAGCATAAGGAAATGCCGATTGTTTTTGAATGATAACCTCATTAAGTGTTAGAATTCGTGATGCTGCCATAGGAATTTTTTTTGCTAAATTATAAATATTTTTGTTATTGTAAAAGATAAATATATAACTTTATCAAAAATTTTAATAATTAAAAATCAATAGCTATGAAAAAGAATTTTAAAATTTTTACCTTGTTATTTGGAGCGAGTATTCTGATAGTTTCTTGTGTTGTTAAACAGGAGATATACTTCAAAAAAGACTTTTCCGGCAGTTATAAATACACTTTTGATTTTACAGAGTATTCTAATCTGATGAGCGGAGAAGAAGGCTCAGACTCCACAAAACTTAAAAACGAAGATTTTCAGGAATATCTGGAATCAATTCGCGAAGCTCTAACCACAATTCAAGGACTTAATAACATTAAAATTATTAACGATGCCGACAATGGAAAAATTTCTTATTCTTTTGATTTTGACGGAGTTGAGTCTCTAAATCAAGCTCTTGTTTTTAGCGGGGCAATATACAATGAAAATCTGGCACAAAATCCTCCATATTTTACAAGAAAAAAGAAAAATCTCACTTTTAATCGTCCTGCAGTTCCGTTACCAAAAGAAAACGAAGATGGAGAAGATACTAGTTATATGAATGAATTTTTTAAGTGGGAATTTTCTATCACTTTTGAATCTGAAGTAAAAAAATATGATGTAATGAAAGATACTGCAGTAAAAGTTACTAACGCTAATCATACATTCACAGAATTCGGTAACATTTACGATATTTCTGATAAAAATGTTAAATGGCAGTTTAAAACTAAATAGTTTATTTTTGGCAAATTGATGGAAAAGTGTTTGGTTTGTGGTGCTGGTATTTGTGAAGATAAACCCTTAAAATCAGGTAAATATAATATTTACAAATGTTATTCCTGTGGTCTTGTTTTTTCTTCTCCTTTGCCCACACAAGAAGAGTTAAACAAGTATTATCAAGGATTTGTCTTCGAAAAACCTAACGAAAGAGAGATTTCTCGGCTTATTAAAAAATCACAAATCCAACTAAAAGAATTATTCAAATTAAACACAAACAGCAAAAATAAACTATTTCTCGACTACGGCGGAGGTGTTGGTATTAACTGGAAAGCTGCAAAAGACTCCGGACTTATTTCTTATTATTTTGATATTGACAGGCAAGCTGAAGATTTTGCAAAGACAAATCTCGGATTAACGAATGAAAATATTTTGTCGGTAAATAACAATTCTTTGACTTTTGATTATATTCTTTGCGATAACGTAATTGAACACATCCCTGATCCTTCCAAATTAATTGAGAGTTTGTTTTCAAAATTAAATCCCGGGGGAAAACTTATTCTAAAAACTCCGGCAGCATCCAATACCGAAACCTTTTTCATCCCAAGAGTTCTGTATATTTATCTAAAAAAATCCTTGCAACAAAATTCTATTGGCAAAGCCTTAACTTATACTTTCAAACACAAGTACCATCATTGCGATCCTCCTCGACATATTTACTCCTTCTCGAAAGAATCTTTAAAGATTTTATTAGAAAAAATTATTGATGAAAATTCACATATTAAATTCAATTATTACAGCATTCCTTTGTTCAAATATGCATTTTTCAATCAATTCAAAATGGCAAATAATTCTTTTCTTAAAATTTTACTATTCATTATTTTATTTCCATTTATATTGTTAGAATCAATTCTTGAATTATGCAGGATTATTTTAGTAAAAGCAAGAGTATTAAAGCCTTCGGGATTAATTGCAGTAATTGAAAAAAATTACTAAAAATCTCCCCAACGAGTAATATTTTGGTTAAAGCCCAAAAGGTCAATAATTCGAGAAGAAATTCCTTCAACGAGTTGTTCGATATTCTGAGGTTTCATGTAGAAAGATGGACTTGCAGGCATAACAATTCCGCCGGCAAGAGTAATTTTACGCATATTCTCTATGTGAATAAGATTTAATGGAGTTTCGCGAATCAGGAGGATTAGTTTTTTACGTTCCTTTAAAACTACATCCGCTGATCGAGAAATTAAATTATCAGATGTTCCGTTTGCAATTCTTCCAAGTGTTCCCATAGAGCATGGTGCTATAACCATAGCAAATGGAGCCGCCGACCCGGAAGCAAAAGGGGCATAAAAATCATTGTTATCGTAAATTTTCAAATCCGGATTTTCAAGGAATTCATCTCCTATTTCATATCTAAGTACATCCAGACCGTTTTTTGAAATAACAACGCTAATACTAATAGTTTCGCCGCAAGATTTAAGAGACAAAAGCCTTTGAATAATGCTTTTGGAATAAATAGACCCCGAAGCACCTGTGATTCCCACAACAATATTTTTATCAGCATCAAAATTCATAACGCAAAATTAAGCTTTGATTCTGATTATACTGACCTCTATTAAACCAGTATGTTTGTCCGCCGGGATGATTTCTAACAGGAAACATAAAATTAGTATAGGAGAATCTCCATGTAAAAAACATTTTTTTTGAAAACCTGTAAGTTATTCCCAACTGATGAGCAATTTCATATTTTTTAAAAGGCCTTCCGAACTCAGGATTCAAAGTACCTGTCATGTCTTCTTCGAAGCCTTTTATCAAATAACCATAGGATAATCCCAGGTCAATAAGCAAATCTTTAGAAAATTTATATTTAAAAAGTCCGGGAATTTCTATTTTTTCAATTTTTTTACTGAAAATAACCGGCACTTCAATGTAATCGAGGTTAATGGAATAATAGAAAACCAAATCTCCCCATTCATTTCTTTGAACTTCTTTACTTCCCTTACGTTTATATTCCATTCCTAAAGAAAACTCCCAGTTATTTCCTAAAGAATTGCGAACATAAGCTCCTCCAAGCGGCGAAAGTTTATGATATCCACCATAAGTATCACCATCAACTTGAGAAAAAATAATACCTCCCGATATGCCGCCGTAAAAATTCTGACAATATAAAATATTGTAACTAAAAAATAAAATTACGATATTTATGAAAAGTCTTTTCATTGTACTTTCATTATTTCTGCCTGAAGCACTTCATAAGTATTTACATCATACACAAATGCAACAATAATACAATTTTGAATTTTCCAATCATTTCCTTTAGTAATAGAATAAGACTTAACATATTCATCACCGAGAGCAGTAACATTTGTATTATTCTTAATAACCTCTCCCCATGCTCCATTAAATCCTGCACGCAAAACATGATTATGCTCGTAGTTTTGAATATCTTTAGGAGTCTTGGAATAATCGGTTTGCCAATTTATTATATGTTCCTCTGTTATAAAAACAGTTAATGCTATTTTTCTTGAATTTGTTATACTTGTTTTGACTTTGATATCTGCTTTTATAATATTAGTTTCATTTGAATATTCCGGTTGAATTTCGATAAGATATTCAGGAAAAGAGCTAATGAATTTTGCAACTTCGGTAGGCCATGCAGTATGGGATAACAATTTATCTTTTGCGAGATTATTAACCAATCCTATAGGTAAAGTGAGCTCTCCGTAATATCCCGGTTCTGTCATTCTTCCACCTAGATAGTCTCCAATATCTGTACGAAAATCATAATAATAAGCTTGGGTAGAATCCGTCCCTGTAACACGAGCAAAAGCAGTACAGTGAATAGCTACCGGAACCACGGCTTCGCCATAAAGGTTAACCAGAGAATTAATAGTTTCGTGGGCTCTAGGACAATTCCCGCATTTATGCCCGGTGAAATCATAAATCAAGATTTTACGCCCATGCCAAACAAACACTCCTTCTTTGGTATAAGGTTCTTCAATAATATCACAGGAGGTAACGAATATTACCAATACAAAACTTATAACTGCGAATTTTATATATTTCATACTTAAAATTTTAAAACGTTGAAGAAATAGAAACAGATATTCCGTTAGATGCAGGCACATTTCTACAAACACCTCCGATGCACATGACTCCCGCACGTTGTTTTCCGTAGCTTAACTGAATTCGTGTGCCTCCGCTAACATGCCCAAATCCAATACTGTAATAATGTTTTTTTGAGTCAAGATTGCCATAATTCCAGTTATCAAAAACAGTAAAAAACCAACCAGGAAGTGAATATTCAATCATTCCCAGGACCCAGCTACCTTCGTCTTGTTTTGTGTACATGTGTTGAAATTCCGTTTTTAATGCAGTGGAATTTTCAAATTTATAAGTCATGTCTGCAATACCAATATGAGCATAAACATTACCGTGTCCGGTAATTCCCCTTAATACATCATAATTATAAATCAAATAAACATAAGAAAAATTGGAGAGAACCTTTTTACTCCATTTTTTAGAAATTTCAACATTGATATCCTGGAAATATAATTTATTGCCAATGCTGAAAAATTTTGTATTATAACCATAAGTACCGGAAGCAGGAGGAAATACAGGAGTAGAGTCATTAATTTGTGTTCTTTTGATATCGTGTGCTCTTGAATAATTCAGGCTTATATTTGTGCCGTATTTACCTCCAAGCAAAGTGTTTTTAGGAATTTTATACATTATTTCGGCTTTAGCTCCCCACTCGCCATTCGGTTGAGTAGCATAAGGATAGAAAGCGGGCAAAACATAAATATGGTTTTTAGTAATTTCCGGAAGTTGATTAATGTTAAGATCGGTAAGAGATGCATTTCTATCGTTTCTGAAGGCCATATTATCAACCCATTTTGTTGCCAGAACAATTCCTAAACCTTTTTTTGCATAACTGGTATTAATAAGCAATGCCTGTCCCGGTTTGAATATGTAAGAATTATCCAGAGAAGGGTCATTAATTTTATAGGCATATTCACTATTGATGTCAAAGTTTTTGTATTTGATCATTATTCTGCCCGCCATTGCAGCAACATTATCGGGGAGATTATATAGCGGATGGTCTTCATGCTGAAATTTACTAACAAAGCTACCTCCGATATTTAGCCTTAAAGAACTTTCTTCGAGAGATTGAAAAACTTCATTAATTTGTATTGCCCCATCAAAGCCTCGAATAATTCCTGGTCCATGGTTCCAATAATAACGTTGTTTTGCGATAAGTCCTGTAAGGTTAATCCCTTTATAAAGTTGGTATTTTATTCTGAAGCCATCAAGAGCATTGTCAATTCCGAGCATTTTTTCTTCGTATGAACGCAATACAAGACCATTTCCGAATTGTTCATAGAAATTCCCAACAGTGATTTCAATATTATCTTTAGAAAACATAGCCCATCGGAAAGGAATACCTATACCGTCGTTTATTCCGCCGGAATTAGGATATCCCAATAAGGTATTCATATAACCCTCGTATCTAAAACCGGCACTGAAGTTTTGATTGGAATAAATAAAATTAGCCCATGAATTTACGAGAGTATATTCTTTTACGGCAATAGCTCCAATTGACTGGTCTTCGATATAATATTGTGCATCGGTTTGAAAATTCCCGGTAATTTGACCTGAATTATTTTCAGTATTTTCCTGTGCCAATAAAGAAAATATTCCTAAACCTATGAGGTTTAAGAATA
Organism: uncultured Bacteroidales bacterium; assembly: GCA_937982115.1. Classification (GTDB taxonomy): domain Bacteria; phylum Bacteroidota; class Bacteroidia; order Bacteroidales; family ML635J-15; genus Bact-19. Next base: position 20,161 of record CALJNE010000054.1, read on the forward strand.
AAGAAAATATTTTTTTCATTTACAATATCTTTAAGTTTTACTTAATTGGTTGCCCTTTAGCAACTTTTTTAATTGCATCGAAAGTTTTGTTTTCGTCTCCGTCGAGGTAAGTTTTATGTTGCCAAACAATTTTACCTTTTCCGTCGAGTAAGAAAGTATGAGGAACTTCGCCAACATTCATAGCACGTTTAAAATCCCCATTTTCATCGAGATAAACATCAAATTCCCAGCCTTTAGATTTAACAAATGGACCTACAGAATTTGAACTGCGAGAATTATCCGTTGAAATTGCAATAATTTTTACGCCTGTTTCCTCTTTCCATTCATCATAATTTTCATTAAAAGCATTCAGTTCTTTAATGCAAGGTTTGCACCATGTAGCAAAAAAACTGATTAAAACCGGTTTCCCGTTATTATTAATAATAGATTTTGTATTTACGGTTTTACCGTTTAAATCTTTTAATTGAACCGAGGGGACATCCTGTGCAAACACACTCAAAGCTAAAATTGCCAGCGATAATGATAAAATAATCTTATTCATAATTTAGTCGTTTTTTGCAAAAATAAAAAAATTAAAATTCACACGATTAATACAAAAAACATTCCGAAAAAATTCGGAATGTTTTTTATTTTAAGTTTATCTTACGATTACGAGTTTATTTGTTAGAGTAGTATTGTTTTTAGTAACTTTAACAAAATATGTTCCTCCCGGGAAGTTAGAAATATCAATTGAATTATAAGTATCGGCATTTTGAATTTGATAAACAACTTGACCGATATTGTTTACAATACTAACTTGTGCATCTTTAACATAATTAATATTTAAAATATCATTAGCCGGATTAGGATAGATGGAGATTTTTTCTTCGAGAATATCATTAACATTAACCAAACTAACAACCGGAATTTTATTTGCATTTAAAACTTCTCTGTTATTAACATTGCCAGTATCCCAATTATTGACAAAAGCTACCAAGTATAATTTATCGGGATTCCATGCCTGGTCATGAGTATAATTGAAAGTTTTTGAATATGTAGTTCCGTTTTGATTTGAAGTAATTACATTCTGGTCGCCGAAATTAGCAGAAATAGCTTTACGCATAACATTTTTATGATTATAAGTACCTGTTACTCCGGCTTGAGACCCAGCAACACCATCTTCGATAATATAAAGAGTTAATCTTAAATACTCGTTACGAACATTACCTAACAGTTCCCCATAGACAGTAACTTCAATTTGTCTAGTATCAGGATTGTAAACACCTTCCATATTAACTGTAACATAAGAAGGCGTATTTCTTCTTTGATCAATTAAGCCGGGAGTATATGAAGCGTCGGGGAAGAAAACTGGTCCCGGATCTCCATCAGGAGAAAGGAAAGTTCTGTCGAGCATAATTGCAGGAGCATAGGTTGATCCACCGGCATTATAGAATACCAAAAGCTGGGTATTTTCGGGAATAGTCATTGGGTCTGTATAATAACCAGCATGATGTGCAACCCAAATTACATTAGGCCGAGTATTCAACCAGTTATTAATGTTAGTTGTAGCAGCAGGACAATTTGGACATTGAGCTGTTGTAAATTGTTCGAGGAGAACTTTACGTTGAGTTGAATTTGCATTTATATAAAGATTTTTTGATAAAATATTATCGTTTTCGTTATCTGCTACTCCGTTAGGCAAAAGAACTTCGACAGTTAATTCGTAAATACCTTCTTCAGCAAAATTAACAGGGATATTATGAGTAAAATCAACTGTTTGTCCAGAAGCAACATTGCATGTTTTTGTATAAATTTCAGAAGGTTCGCCCGGTGCAATAGTATATCTTACCTGAAATGAAGTTAGGTTGAGAGTACCTCTGTTTTCGACCTTCCCCTTAATGCTAATGTTTTGTCCGGGAGCTCCATAATAATCAGTAGTAATTTCAAGAAGTCTGATTTCGTTTTCGGGACATCCGGTGCCCATCCCTGTTACACTGGCTACACTTGAAAATTGCCCTCCCTGACCGATTAGAACTTCGTCATAATAAACTTTATAATAACCATTTCCATAAGAGCAGCAGATTCCATCACCGTAAGAGTCGTAAATGAAAAATGCATAACACTCATCCCCACTTACCTCCTGTTCAACAGTAAAAAGCTGTCCTCCGTTAACATTAGTATAAGGACCTCCTTGCACAATAACAGCATCTGTAAGAGAGTTTTTAAGTTTCCATGAGGTTTCTGAACCGTAATTATCGGTTTTGACTTCAATTTTAATGGTATGTTGAGCAACAGCTACAGACAAACCAAGAATCACCAAACAAACTAGCGATAAAAATTTTTTCATAAATTCAAATTTTAGTTAATCTTTTAATTAAGTCATCAATTGCTAAAATAGATTATAATTTAATTAAAATGGTTGCACTATAATAAAATTATACAAGAAACTTTTTGGTATCTAATAAGCTATTAACTATTTTTACTTGTCTATAAATTACAAAAAAGTGAAAAGATAATTTTGACTAAAAAATTTTTACTTCTAATAAAATTAAAAAGATAAAAGATTAACTTTGCAAAAAATAAAAGATTTATGAAAAGAAGTTTTACAATTATCGGATTTATTTTAATAAGTTATTTCATTTGGGGACAATCGTCTTTTGAGGTTTTAAATGTGCAAAATGAAGTAATTACCGGAAACACAATTATTATCCCTGTAGGTATTCACGGAGAAGCTGCATATAGTATAAAAATCAGAAATGTTAGTGGTTCTCAGGTATCTGCAAAAATATTCAAATCTTATCTTGAAGGACCGGCAGAAGGATCTTTTGATTCTATGTGTTCGCCCGAAACGCAAAACAGCAGTGGCTCATGCGTAACTTCGAGCCAAACCAGTACGTTTATTTTGAACCCCGGAGAAATCTCAGGTCCTGCAGAAATGCACTATGAACACGGTTCAAATCCAGGATTAACCTCTATTAGATATCAAATCAAAAACAATAATAATCCGGATGATTTTGTAATGGTTATTTTAACTTTCTCAACCCTAACCAATGTAACAAATACACAAATAACTAATTTTGCCATTTATCCAAATCCTGCAATAAACAACTTTTTTGTTGAAAAAAGCAATAGTGTAAAGAAATTTAGAATTGAGGTTTATGATGTTTTAGGAAAAATTGTTCATAAATCAGAAATAAGTTCTTCCGACAAAATGCAAATTGATTGCAGCAAGTGGGACAAAGGATATTATTTCGTAAAAATTTACAATGAAGCAAAACTGGAAAAAACAGTCAAAATTGTAGTAAATAATTAAATAAATCTTTAATAAATTAGCCCGGAAATTATCCGGGTTTTTTTATGGCCGAACATAATCAAATAGGAATAAAGGGAGAAGAAATTGCTTTAGAATATCTTTTGTCCAAAAATTTTAAACTACTCCAAAAAAATTGGAGATTTAAACAAAAGGAAGTAGATTTAATAATGATGGATAAAGATGTTTTGGTTTTTGTTGAAGTAAAAACTCGCAGTGATAATTTTTACGGGAATCCCGAAGATTTTGTAACAAAAAAGAAACAAAAATTTTTAATTGCTGCTGCCGAACAATTTATAATACAAAATAAATTTGATGGAGAAAGCCGTTTTGACATAATTTCAATTACTTTTGAAAATCAAAATATAAAAATTGAACATATCCAAGAAGCTTTTTACCCATAAAAAAGATTAAACATGATACATTTGAATGACATAAACTTAGCCTATAAAAAAGTAAAAGGTTTTGCACATGTTACACCGTTGTTGAGTTCAAGCCGAATTAACCGGATAATTGGAGCAGAGATTTATTTCAAAGCAGAAAATTTTCAGAAAGTAGGTGCTTTCAAGTTCAGGGGAGCGATAAATGCACTCAGTATCATAAAAGAAAGCTCCGATATAAAAGAAGTTGTTACTCACTCTTCTGGCAACCATGCACAAGCTCTGGCATTAGCTTCAAAAATACTTGGTCTGAAAGCTTACATTGTCATGCCAGAAAATTCGCCTGAGGTGAAAATAAACGCCGTTAAAGAATACGGAGGTGAAATTATTTTTTGCAAGCCAACATTACAAGCAAGAGAAGATTCTGCCCAAAAAGTTATTGAACAAACAGGTGCAGAATTTATTCATCCTTATAATAATTACAGAATAATTGCAGGACAAGGGACTTGTGCTTTGGAAGCTCTTTCGCAAATAAATTTTACTCCTGATTATGTAATTGCTCCTGTTGGTGGTGGTGGATTGCTTTCAGGAACTGCCATCGCAGTAAAAGAAACAAATAAAAACATTCGGGTTTTTGGTGCAGAACCTAAAAATGCAGATGATGCATACAAATCATTTAAAGCAGGTTATATAATTCCACAAACAAATCCAAATACTATTGCCGACGGATTAAGAACCTCACTGGGAGATAAAACCTTTAATATTATTACAAATTACGTTGATGATATTTTGCTATGCTCAGAAAAAAACATAATTAATGCTATGTCGTTGATTTACGAAAGTTTAAAAATAGTAATTGAACCTTCTGCAGCAGTCCCTTTAGCAGGTATTATCGAAAACAATGAACATTTTAAAGAGAAAAAGATTATAGTAATCTTGAGTGGTGGTAACATAGATATTAAAAATTTTAATTGGCATGCAGAATAATAAAATATGATATTTTAAATATTTCAAATAAATTTTTATATTTATGTGAAATATATTTATATTAGCCAGAACTTGGATGTAAAATATTTTTCTCGTTTTTATACAAACATTATATTTCTTCAAACTTTTTTTAATTAATGTCATTTAAATTTGAAAATGACAAAACCGAAAGTTAAAATCATCAAATATGAAAACTAAATTATTATTAGTTGTTTTTACTGCTTTTTTAGGCAAATTAGCAGTTTCATCCACAGGCTGGTATTGGGACTATGTGTTAATAAGTAAAAACGGGGCAAGCCCTGCATATTACTGGATTGGGGATGATCCCGGAGCACATACACAGCTTGCCGGTTACGATTTCGGCACAGTATCCACTTTGCAAATTAGCGGGGCAGATATGCGTTATTGGAGTGATACACAAGACCGAACAGGAAGTGCATTTTACTATCTTATCAGAGGGTTGGATAATGTAGTTTATGTAGGTCCTACAGAAATAATAATGAATCAGGAGTATTTAGGCGGAAATGACTACAGAGGGACTATATTTTCTTTACAAATAAACTTATTAGAAAATCTTAAACCAAACACCGAGTACAAACTCGAAATATACGCAAAACACTGGGGAACAGGGCAAGGCGACAATTGGTTATCAAACGAAGGACTGAATTATGTTGCCAATTTCAAGACCTCTCCCGTAATGGTTTTTGGTGCAAATGAGATTATTGACGGAACAGGATATTCAGGATTAAGGTTAGCCATAAATGCAATAAACAATACTTCTGCACAATTGAACAAAGAAATTGAGATTAGAATTGGAGCATCGTTAACAGAAAGCTCGCAGTCACAATTGTTTTTCAAAAATTGGAAAAAATTGACGATATTTCCAACAGAGGATAGCATCGTAATAGATGGAGATATTTCAAATTCATTAATCAGACTGAATGCAGTAAAAAACGTTGTTATTGACGGAAGAAAAAATAAAACAGGAAATGATATTGCACTGACAATAATTAACAACAGTACAAGTTCCAATGCATCGGTTATAGATTTAATAAACGGTTCGCAATATAATACAATTCAATATTGTAAGATTAAAGGACAATCCCAGTCCTTTACAACTGGCTTAATTTTCTTCGGAGCTTCATCCACAACTGATGGAAATAGTTACAACAAAGTTTTAAATAATGAAATTTCAGGAATCAGCGAAAACGAAAGACCCAGAAATGCAATATCATCTAATGGAAGTAACGGAAGAGAAAACATCTATAACGAAATTAAGAATAACAAAATTTTTAATTTCATAAATAAGAATTCAAGTTCCAATGGAATAAATTTGAATTATAATTCAAATTACTTTACAATAGAAAACAACAGCCTTTACGAAGAAATCGAAAATTTGGAAATACAGGGTAGATATTTATATTATGCCATAACATCCACCACAAATTCGGTGGTTTATATTAAAAATAATTATATAGGTGGAAATGCTCCGGAATCACAGGGGGTTTGGAAATTTATTGGTAAAGAAACAGATGGAAAAATTTCTGCACCATTTAATTTTACAGCAATCAGAGTTTCAGGAAAAAATGACGAGAACAGTATTGTAGAAAATAATACAATAAGAGGATTTTATATGATTACAGGAGGCTTGGATTACAATCACGACACCTGGGATGGCATATATATAAACTCCGGAAATGTAATTGTGAGGAATAACACAATAGGGGCTCCAGAAGGTAATGCTTCAATATATGTTGAAGCTACAAACGGAGCAACAATAGCTACATCTCACGGGATACTCAATAATAGTTCAGGAACAATATATATAATCTCTAATACTATTGGATCAGTTGAAATAAAAGGAACAATAGACTATTCGCACTCATTTGAAAGCATTTATCTAAGGGCTTCAAACTCTACTGCTTATATTACCGACAATCTAATCGGAAGTACTACGACTGCAAAAAGTATAATTGTTAGCGGAACTGCAGTAAATTCAAATTACAAGCAAGATGTTTACGGGATTTACAGCGCATCGCAAGGAACTACATATATTTATCGAAACACTATTGCTAATCTGCATAATTCTTATACCGGAACAATTTCATTAGCACGAACAAGAGCAATCAGGATAATTAATGGTTCGAATTATGTAAAGGATAATTTAATTTTTAATATTTCTTCAAATTCAAATCAAGCTGCGGGGAATAATAACTCAGGGTCAGTGATTGGGATAGATCTGTCTTCATCTCAAGCAGGGTTTATAAACGACGTAATAGGAAACAGGATTTATAATCTCAAGGCTGATAATAACAACTCAAACGCAGTTTCTTGTTTTGGGATATATTATAATGGAGCTAATAATGCGGAAAGGAACATAATTGCTGAAAACTTTGTATGTAATCTAAATTCAACAAGTACAAATATAAATACCTTGATTATCGGGGTACACCTTATGAGAGGGAATAATATAGTTTATAACAATATTATATCGCTTGGTACAGAAATTCCTTACGGATACAGAATATTTGGAATTTGGGACGATGGATTAAGCAACAATAATAATAACATTTATTTTAATACCGTATATATAGGAGGAAATGTAACTGTTGGCAGTACTACATCAATTGGAACCGCTATATGGAATTCGAATAATTCATCCGTACGAGACTATAGAAATAATATTTTTGCAAGTCAAAGAAGGGTAAACGGTTCGGGTAATAATAATTTATACGCCATTAGACTTGGTGGCATGACAAATGTTACAATTGATTACAATAATTACTGGTCTGACGGTAACAGGATAGGACGCGTGGGCAGTGGTCCTCTAAGAGTGGCACTAACACAATGGAAAATTGCAACAGGACAAGATCAAAACAGTCTGGAAATAAATCCCGAATTTCAGAATAACAGCGGGAACTGGAATGAACCACATGACTTTTTAACGGGAGTTTATGTTAGCCTTCCGGGAAATTCTTTAGCACCAACAGTTTCCACAGATTACGACCTTCTCACGAGATTAAATCCTCCCAAAATGGGAGCTTTCGAGAACAATAATTATGTGTGGTATGGAACAGTGAGTACAGATTTTAATAATCCTCAGAACTGGGCAGCATCAGGTTCAGGAATTGTACCACCAAATGGTGCTGATGTAATTTTTGCCGCTAATCCCCAAAATGATTGTTATCTAGATCAACATAGAATAATAAGAAACATAATCATAAACAATTCAACAGTATCAAACAAGTTTGTTTTAAACGGGAATAAACTCACATTAACAGGTTCGTTAAATTTCAGTAATGGAGCAAAACTTGATGCAAGAACAAGCGGATCAATATTAGAATTAGCCGGAACTACAATTCAAACATTGCCATTGGGTATGATTACCGATAACGAATTTGCAGGATTAGAATTAAATAATGAATTTGGATTTATTCAAAATGCCGACTTTTTAGTAAAAGAAACTTTCATTCTTACAAACGGGAACTATTCTATTGGATCAAATACACTATCTTTAAATGGAAATGTTTCTTTAACCAATGGGAATCTTATTGGCGGAGACAATTCTAATATTGTTTTTGGAGGAACCGGAGATGCTACAATTTTACCATCAGTAACGTTAAAAGATTTAACCATAAATCGAGCTTCGGGAATTAATCTTTCAGGGAATGTAGAAATAAAAGGGACATTATCACTTAGTTCAGGAACACTTAATCTGGATGGGAATAAACTTGTACTATCGGGGAATTCGCCAACCGGAACAGGTAATATAAACGGTTCTATAACAAATTCGGAATTGGTTTTTAACAATAATAATCCAATAATATTATATTCAACATTTTTCGGAAATAATCCCATAGATAAACTTATCATAGAAGGAACAGGAGGTGTTACTTCAGAAGGAGATTTCAAAATTTTAAATTTATTAGAATTAAAAGCTGAAAATCCCACTGCTACGAAGGGGCTTCTGGATATGAACGACGGCTCTGAATTGAAAGTATTAACAATGGGAGCAAATGGAACTACAATCGGACAGGGAGATGTTAGCGGTAAAGTAAGAAGAACGGAAATTCAGGCAAATACAGTTTACAGTTTTGGCAGCGAATTTTCGACAATATCTTTTACAGGTGGGACAGGAACAGAACTACCTGATACAATTACTTTTATCATCAAAATTGGGACCCTACCGCCAAATGGAATTAAAAACGATGCTGTAAAAAGATATTATGAAATTATTCGTTCAGGAGGAAGTTCTCCAACAAGATTTAATTTAAGTTTAAGGTATTTACCATCAGAATTAAACGGTAATGACGTGTCAAAAATGGTATTTTGGGATCACCATGTCCCCTATAATGGATTATCGCCACATGAACATGGAGTATCGTTCCATAATGTTGAAAACTGGTACATGACACTTGCAAGTCATGGCATTGGATATCTTGTTAAAGGAGAATACACAGGAGAAATTGCTTTTATTGATAACGAAACAACACCTCCAAATCAATCAAAAATATGGATTTTAGCTAACAGAAGTACACCCACAGGAAGCGATGTTTTCACCTGGATTGGACCTTACGATGAAAATTCAGATTGGAATTATGACAACAATTGGGCAGATAATTGCTCTCCGGCTAATGCTGCCACCGGTTCATGTCCAAATCCGCCATATAATGGAGCAACTATTTCTCCCGAAACACATAAAATTTTTATTCAAAAAGCTGCAAGTCCATGCTTAGCACCTGATTCAGACTTAAAAGCTTATTCGATATACGTTGAAGAAAACGGAGAATTTATCGCAAGAAACAACAGAAATATAGAAGTGGATTATATTAGAATTTTTGAAACCGGAACGTTCACTGCAGCAAATGATACTATTACAGTAAAAGGAGCGATTAATATAAATAATGGGAATGTCTCATGGAACAATGCAGGAACTTATGTCCCTAACACAAGTACAGTCGTATTTACAAATTCTAATGCTGCAATATCAGGTGTTACAGATTTTTACAACATTGAAATTAAAGACGGAGCAAAAGTTTCTTTGATAGATAATTCAAAAATAGGTATTGAAAATGAAATTAATTTAAATTCAACCGGAATTTTAAATACAACTTTCTATGGAAGCAGTACGGTAGAATATAACGGAACAAATCAAAACATAATTAATCCCGAGAATAATGAATATTATAATTTGATTTTAAGCGGAAATGGGACAAAAACATTTCCGACAGAATTGACAAAAATTTTAGGAAATTTCGAAGTTAATGATACGTCCTCAACTACAGCTGCAAACTCTTTAAATATCGAGGGAAATCTTTTAATTGGTGATCAAGCATCATTTTCAACAGGTAATTATAATCATACACTAAAAGGAAATTTCGAAAATAATGGAACATTTATATGTTCCTCAAACACAACATTTAGATTTAATGGTAATGTTGAGCAAACAATTTCTGGAGATACCATAAGCACTTTTGAGAAATTAGAAATCCTTAATCCTGCAAGTGTATTAATTATGACAGATGTAAATGTAAACGATACACTAAAACTCTCCTCAGGGAATTTTAAAATATTGAATTATACCCTTGGTATAAATAAGCATATTATTAGAACGGGCGAAAATCAAAAAATTGAACTTTCAAAATATACTTCTTTGAATTTTGGAGGAACAGATACAATTTATATTCCGAATAATCTATTTTCGCCCGATCCTGAAATAAACAATTTAAGAATTGACAGACCGGCAGTTGTTATTGGAAATCAAGACTTTACAATAAATGGCGAATTAAATTTAAATTCCGGATCATTAATAGTTGGAAGTACGACTTTAGGTATAAATGGCAGCATCGTTGCAAATCGGAATATAGAATTAAGTAATAACTCATCATTGCGATTTGGCGGTAATGATACAATAATAATTCCGGATGACTTATTTACCGGAACAACAGAAATAACTAACTTAATAATGGGACGTAACGGTGTAGTTGTATTAAATAATCAAATCTTCACTATAAAAGGTTTATTGAATTTAGTTAATGGGATTTTAAATTTTGAAGATAAAGAATTAAATATTTCGGGAGAAATTATTGGATCTTTAGGTAAGTTTAGTCCGAATGAAAATTCCGTATTAAACATAGAAGAAATCTCAACCGAAGATGCAGCTATATTTTTACCGTTTGGGTGTTTTAGTCATAATCATTTAGGAACACTTAGAATTAATCGAACAAAGGGATTTAACCTAAGTAATCAGGATATTATTATTTCAGAAAGATTAATTCTCGAAAAAGGAATAATAAATAATAATGAAAATCTGATTATTTTTGATAAAAATTCTTACTTCAGCACTTCTGCATCAGGAGTTTCCGGACCTGACGAAAATCGTTACATAAACGGATGTGTTCGAAAAATCGGCAATACAGCATTCTTGTTCCCCATAGGTAGGGATAATATTTTTGCACCTGCAGCAATTTCAGAAGCACCTTCGGGTTTGGAAGATGATTGGTTCGAAGCATGTTATTACAACTATAGTCCTGATGTGGATGGATTTTCTACAGCAAGTAAGGATGCCGGAATTGATCATGTCTCCACTTCTGAATATTGGATAATAGATAGAAACGTATCAAACCAGGTAAATGTAACTTTAACATGGAACATTCGAAGCGGAGGCGTTGATGATTTAGATAATCTCACAATAGTACGTTGGGATGGAACTAAATGGGAAGACAAAGGTGGTTCTGCAACCGGAAGTACCGAAACAGGAAGCATCACATCAGGACTTGTTTCGCAATTCAGTCCGTTCACTCTTGCTTCCAAAAACAATAATAACCCCTTACCAGTCAATTTGATGTCCTTTAAAGGAGAATGTCTTGAAAATGAAATCCTATTTACATGGCAAACAAACAGCGAAATCAATAATGATTATTTTGTCGTTGAAGCAAGTTCAGATTATAAAAAATGGACAGAAATCAGCAAAATTAAAGGTGCGGGAAATAGTTCCTCTATAAAAACATATTCAACAAAAGTAAACACTAAAAATTACAGTTACTTTAGATTAAAACAAGTAGATTATGATGGCAAACAGAAAGTTTATCAAAACATAAATTTAGATTGTCATTCATTATCAGGAGAAATTCAAATTTATCCAAATCCTAATAATGGTAATTTTAAATTTTTACTTCCTGAATATATAACTGACGGAACAATTATCGTAAGTGACCTTACAGGAAGAGAAATCCTCAAAAAGGGAATTACAGATTCTGCCGTGATTGAAATGAATTTGGAGCTTAATCCGGGAGTTTATAATCTAAGCATAATGTCCGGATATAAATTCTTTAATAATAAAATCATTATTACTAAATAAAAAACTTCCTCAATAACTTTAACGGGACAATGAACTTGTTCCGTTTTTTATTTTATGTTTGCAGAAAAAAGATGAGACCATCAACTCCATATATAATTATTTATAAAGATCAAATACAAAAAAACCTCGATAACTTTTGCAACAAATTAAAATTTGAAACAGATGAAATTTTTTTCCCTATAAAGGTAAATAATAATTCTGAAATAATTAGCCTATTAGATAAAGCAAAATGTAGATTCGAAGCTGCAAGCATCAACGAAATACGATTGTTACTAAATTGCGGAATAGATCCTTCAGTAATTTTATATGGTAATCCTGTAAAATCAAACCACGATATAATAACTGCACATAATCTTGGAATAAATTTTTTTGTTGCCGATAGTTTTAAAGAAATCGAAAAATTATCATCCTTTGCTCCAAATTCAAATATAATTGTGAGAATTGAAGTAAGTAACGAAGGTGCAAGCTGGAAGTTAACAGAAAAATTCGGCTGTAGCGATGACGAAGCAAAATTAATTTTCGAAGAAGCCTCAAATAAAAACTTAAATCCCTTAGGTTTAAGTTTTCATGTTGGTTGGAATAACAAATCCATAAAAAACTGGGAAAAAGTAATGCTGCATGCAGAAGATCTAAGAATAAAACTAAACAAATCAGGTCGAAGAATAGAAATAATTGATCTCGGTGGTGGATTCCCTGCTCACGACGAAGACAGCGAAATCTATTTTGAAGAAATTTTACAAAAAATACTTCCATACCTTCACCACTGGCGAAATTCAGGAATAAAAGTTATTGCAGAACCCGGCTCTTATTTAGTCGCTAATGCCGGAGTTTTGTATTCTTCAGTGATTGAAAAAATCAAAAGAAAAGAAAAATATTGGGTATTTCTGGACACAGGAGTTTTTCAGGGATTTTATTGGATACTCGGAGGATTAAAATATAGAATAAAAAACGAAAGCACAAAAAATCCGGGAGAATTAACCGAATTCGTTATTACCGGTCCTACCTGCGACTCTTTCGATATTTTTGAAAAAAATGCTTTTCTGCCTGCACAAACAAATGTTGGCGACATTATATCAATTTCACCGGCAGGAGCATATATTCATTCTGCCCAAAATTACAACGGATTTGAATATCCGCCTGAAATTGTCAGATAGCTTATTTTAAATCTTTTGTATTCCAATTAAAACGCCATATTCAAGATGGTGAAATCTGTCCTCATTTTTCCAGAATCTTTTTACCCTGTCAAATGGTTCAAATATTCCCGAATACTTTACTATGAAATTTACATACATCCGTTCTATCTGAATAAATTTAAACCATACAGTCTTAACCTTAATCATGTCTCTGAAATCCAATAACTTTCGTTTAATAACAAATCTCGACAAAAAATTTGAATATACCTGCAAATACTTCGTGGCTACACCCCTTAATCTCTGATTTATTATCCCTCTCAACTCTAAATCCAAGT
>CALJNE010000055.1 GCA_937982115.1 uncultured Bacteroidales bacterium
AAAAAAGATTCCTTAAGTTTGAAAAAATAATATCTCATTCTTATGAGACCTATACAGCTAATTTTGGGCGTATAGGTCTCGTTTTGTGAGACCTATAAACGAGTTAGGCGACAAACTTAAATAGAGGAATGAAGATGAATAGTATCTATATCGATTGTATAAAGAATTTTATCAACTTAAATGATTTACTGAATACATTCAAAAATAATTTTAAAGATATATATGGTGATTATCCAAATATTGAACAACAAAAATCATGGGAAACATCAATAAATTTTCTAAAAATTGCTCTTAATCATAATGAACTACATGATCTAATTGTTGCTTTCGAATACAGATTACCGTTTAGCAATGAAAGAATCGATCTTATGATTTTTGGAAAAGCAAAAGATGAAAAACCTATGATTATTTTATTTGAATTAAAAGGATGGAAAAAAGCAGAATCATGTTATTACAATTATATTGTTGATAGTGATATTGGCAAAACAATACATCCAGAGTATCAAGTTAAAAATTATGTCGGTAAGATTAAATTTTCCCATTCAGAATCTGAGAACTTCAACATTATACCTTCGATAGTGATGTATAATGCTAATAGAGAGGATATAGAAATAGAATTTAGTAATGACATAACAGTTTTTTATAATAATACAGAAGAATTAACGCACTTCATAAGATCTAATCTTCCATCAACTGTTGATATAGAAACTGTAGAAAGATTTATAAATGGTGAGTACAAACAGTCGAAAAAATTATTTGGTGCAATAAGACAACATTATGTTCAAATACAACAACAAAGCTATTTAACTTTAGCAGAAGATGGATGGGGATTATCCTCAGAGCAAATAGCGCTTGTAGAGGAAATATTAAGAGATTTTAAAGAAAAAGACGAAAAAATAGTGTACCTTGTACAAGGAGCACCAGGTTCAGGAAAAACTCTTGTTGCTATTCATCTTTTACTATCCTCTCTAAATAAGAAGCATCAAACAATATTGGCATATCGTAATAATAGGTTAATAAATTCGATAAGAAATATTTTTGATTCAATTGAGAGGGGTCTTAGTAATCCTATTAAATTTTATTCAATGGGCCCACGAGCAAATTTTAAAGGTGTTGCTGAAAAAAATTTTAATGGTCCAGTATTGGATTTGGTAATATTCGACGAAGCACAGAGGATGACAAAGGAAAATATCAAATATGCTATGCAACGGGGAAAAATAACTGTTTTCTTTTATGATGAAGGACAAATACTGAATATAGAAGAAGAAGGTAATACACAAAATTTTGTTAACGAAGCAAATAATCAGGGTAAGAAAATAAAAGAAAGATTTTTAAGAGGTTTCTATAGAACTCAGGGAGGAGAACAATATCAAAAGTTTGTAGAAAACCTTCTAGAAAATCCAAATAATATTTCAGAAGATGGTATAAATACATGGCAACATAATTATGATTTTAGAGTATGTAGTACAATTGATGAATTGTTTTCATTGCTGGAGGAAAGAAGGGATAGACAATATAAAGTAGCTTTAATTGCTGCATTTACTGAATCGCCTGGAGATCTAAAGAATACAAGATCAATAAAAAATTTACGTATCGGATATCCTTTATATTCCAATCTGGATATTTATAATAGATTACAAAAAAAAGTTTTTTGGCTCATGGATCCTATAAATGATTATGTTCCCTTTTGGGTCCACGGAGAATCAAATAACTTAGAAAAGTGTGCTTCAATTTATGGCTGTCAAGGATTTGAAACTGATTATGCAGGTATTATATGGGGACGTGATTTTATTTATAGAGATAATAAATGGCAATTGGGAAATAACTGCGAAGACAACATAGGTAATCCTAGCTTAAAAGTATTGATAAATAAAGCAAAAAATGGAGATCAAGAAGCAGAAAGATACGCTTATCAACTTTTGATCAACCGCTACAGAATATTTTTAACAAGGGGTATTAAAGGAAGTTATATATTTTGCGAAGATCAAGAAACTGCTGATTTTTTCATAAAAATCTATGACGAGTTCGTCGCCTAACAGCGGCTATACGCAATTAAAACAGCGTATAGCCGTGGACCGTTATCTGAGAAAAAAAATACTCTTTTTTTTAGGTCTCACAGCAATGCAATTATTTGAGTTGGCAACTGATGAAAAAAAATGACTTTGAATTTTCCTGTAGTTGCTTATTAGTTTTATCTCCTTATCCCGCAACAGCACAAATAAATTTTTTCTGTCATCACTTAAAAGATCGCCAAAGGTTTTTTATATTAGCCGTAAATAAACTTTAATAAAAAGATATTTTTATAATAGAGGCACTAATAACTTCATTCATTACTTTTTTTAAAGTAATTGATCCAATTGGTACAATTCCGGTTTTTATTGCAGTAACTGCAACTCTTGATAAGAAGGAAAGAAAAAAGATTGCCTTTAAAGCTGCAGTTACTGCAACGCTAGTTTTATTATTTTTTATTTCAATAGGCGAAATTATCTTAGATGCAATTTATGTTCCTTTGCCCACCTTTCAAATAGCCGGTGGTATTGTTCTGTTACTATTTGCTCTCAGTATGATTTTTGGCGAAAACAAAGCCAAATCAGAATTATCACACATTGAAAAGGAAGAAGATAAAGCTATTTTTCCTCTTGCTATACCATCACTTGCCGGACCCGGAGCTATATTGGCGGCTATTCTTCTTACCGAAAACAGCAAACACAATTTTCTTGATCAGGCGTTAACTGCACTTATGATGATTGCTGTAATGTTTATTGCGTGGGTATTGATGATGTTGTCAAACAGAATATTTGCTTATATTGGAAATAGTGGTGCGGCTATAATCAGCAGAGTTATGGGTTTGATTCTTTCGGCTGTGGCGTTTAGTAATATGTTGCAGGTTCTTAAGGTTTATTTTAATCTTTAAGTAAAAAAGATAAAATCAAAGATCGGGACTAAAAAACTTTAGCAGTATTTTCAACAGACACCACGCCACAAAAAAATACAGAAAAAATATATGACAAATTTATTTCAAACAGTGACTTTTTTCTTTTTAATCACAAGCTGCTTATTATATTCTCAAAATTATGATTCCTTGCGAGATAGAATACAACAAATTGTTTCTGACAAGAAAGCAACCGTTGGTGTTTCAATTATCGGGAATGATGGTAAAGATACGCTTTCTCTAAACGGGGATAAGCGGTTTCCGATGCAAAGCGTATTTAAATTCCACATTGCTCTGGCCGTCTTATCAGAGGTTGATAAAGGAAACCTTTCATTAGATCAGAAAATTGAGATAAGGAAAAATGAGCTTTTGCCGGAAGACTTTTGGAGTCCGCTTAGAGATGAAAACCCTAATGGCGGTGTTTTTACTGTTGCAAGATTAATCCAATATTCGGTTTCGCATAGCGATAATACTGCTTGCGATGTGTTGATACAACTGATAGGAACACCTAAAACTGTGGAAGAATATTTCAAGAAGAATAACATTCAGGACATACAAATCACCTACAACGAAAAAGATATGCAGTCAAAGTGGGAAAATATGTTTGAGAACTGGACTACACCAAAAGCAGCGAGTGAGACTCTTAAAATGTTTTATGAGAACAAAAACAACTTGCTTTCACAAAGCAGTTATGACTTTTTTTGGAAAACAAATATTGAAACAACAACCGGTAAAAATCGAATAAAAGGACAATTGCCCGAAGGGACTATTGTTGCCCACAAGTCAGGCTGGTCTGGTACAAATAAAGAAACAGGAATTACAGCTGCAGTAAACAATATAGGCATCGTCTTTTTGCCCAATGGTGAATACTTTATAATTAGTGTTTTTGTTACAGAGTCCAAAGAAGATTTCAATACCAACGAAAAAATCATAGCGGATATTGCAAAAGCAGCTTATGATTATTTTACAGCAAATGCGCGATAATGTTTTGCTTGTTCAAAAAAACATAACCAACAAACAGAAAACTTGACGACAGAATTAATAATATTATTTGCAGCATCATTTATTGCGGCTACTATTTCAGGAGCTGCAGGATTTGGCGGCGCATTAGTTCTGCTTCCCGTTTTAACAAATATAGTTGGAATAAAAGCCGCCGTTCCAATTTTAACAATCGGACAAATCTTTGGTAATGCATCAAGGGTTTGGTTCGGCAGATACGAATTAAAATGGAAACCAATTGTTTACTTTCTTCTTGCCGCAATTCCATTAACCA
>CALJNE010000056.1 GCA_937982115.1 uncultured Bacteroidales bacterium
ACCGGTAACGCTCTGTATATTTATACCTCCCATGACGATAAAACTTTGGACTGTTACAATAAGGACAATTTGTAACTTCCAAAACGGAAGTGTAAAGATTAACAAGCCTTTTATCGTAAAGTTCAGATGGCATTAGTAAGAATTTTTGCAAAAATAAAATTTTTCCACAATATTTTGTATTACAGTATTAAATTTTGATGAAACTTTTTTCTTAATCCAAATCGCGAAAATATCTCAGAACATTCTTTTAGTTTTCGTTGGATTATAAGGTTTACAAAAATTTTAAAAATTCAATATTTTTCGGTATTACAGAACATCATTCTGAGGACTCTTTGAAAAAATAGTGAATAAATCCTCAAAAGTTTTTTTCAAATTATCTAAAATGCTTTTACAAATGACCAAAAATTTTTCCTCATTATTTTTATCACAGTAATAAACATTTATAATACTCCGCATTATAAAATCTTTTATCCATTTTTTAAAAACTCAAAACATCAAGCATTATATTTTGTAATAAACTAAAAAAAGTTTTCATATATTTTGATTTTTTTGATTATTTTGCAAACATATTTTGATTTTATTTTAATCTTTTATGGATAACAGGATTATTGCACATTTCGATTTAGACAGTTTTTTCGTTTCGGTAGAGCGACTACAAAACAGTAAGTTGAGCGGTTTACCAGTAATTATATCAGGTGGATCGGATAGAAGTGTTGTTTCGTCGTGTAGTTATGAGGCTCGGAAATATGGAGTACGATCTGGAATGCCGGCAAAAATGGCAAGATATCTTTGTCCCGAAGCTGTGTTTATAAAGGGGGACATGGAAAGATACACATATTATTCACGAATTGTTACGGACATTATTGCAGAGCAAGCTCCTGTGTATGAAAAATCAAGTATAGACGAGCATTATATAGATGTCAGCGGACTTGACAAGTTTTTTGGAACTATAAAATGGACAAAAGAATTGCGAAAAAAAATAATTAACGAAACCGGATTACCGATATCGGCAGGAATTTCAATAAATAAAACTGTTGCAAAAATTGCTACGGGAGAAGCTAAGCCTATGGGCGAAATAGTTGTTGAGAAACCTGTTGTTAATATGTTTCTGGATCCTCTGCCCGTAAAAAAAATCCCTATGATTGGGGTAAAAACACAAAATATTCTTAAATCAATGGGAATACAAAAAATCAAAACCTTACGTGAAATGCCGGTAGTATTAGTTGAAAGGCTTTTAGGTAAAAACGGGATCTCTATTTGGGAAAAAGCAAACGGAATAGACAACAGTCCGGTAATATCATATCACGAACAAAAATCACTCGGAACAGAAACGACTTTTGAAGAAGACTGTTCCGACATAAAACTAATGACTGAAATAATTTCTGAAATGACAACAAGCTTAGCTTTCAGACTCAGAAAAGAACGATGGTTAACCTCTTGTGTAACAGTAAAAATAAGATATTCGGATTTGGACACACACACTATTCAAAAAAATATTTCATACACTGCGTTCGATCATATTTTAATACCTATTGCAAAAGAACTATTTCAAAAATTATATACTCGTCGTGTTATGGTAAGATTAATAGGTGTTCGTTTTTCGAATCTTGTAAGAGGAGTTCCACAGCTGAATTTATTCGAAGATACTCCTGAAATGATAAATTTATACAGGAGCCTTGATTATTTAAGAAAAAAGTACGGAGACAGAATTATAAGAAAAGGTTTCTCATGGCATTAATAAATGCTATCCTTATCTATGTCAGGTTCGTAAAAATCCGATGAAAAATATTCATTAAGTTTCTGTATTGAAAAATCCAGGAAAGAAAGTTTTTGCGGTTCTTTTCCAAATTTATACATTATTATATCAGCATGTGTTTTTTTTCTGCTTACAAAAAAATCATTTCCAACAGCTTCGAGCCAAAGAACAGATTTATCGAAATAAAAGTTTTTTATTCCAAGGCTATCAAGTAAAATTGCTATTTCGGCAGCCGATTCCATTTTAAATTTCAGGACATCAATATATGAATCCGGATTTTGCGTTTTCATTTGTTCTACCTCGATACTGTCGGGCCAGAGAAAAATAACACAATCTTCGGCAATATATAATGTATCGCTCTTTTGCTGATAGTTTTGAATGACGTGATCATCAAAATAATCATCAGAAAAATTCATTTTAACAACAGAAATATCCTCAACAGAATCATTTATATTTAAGGTAGAATCTTCAACAATGTCATTACCGGTAGAGGATTTACCACCTGAATTACAGGCAATAAAGCTAATTGAAAAAACAAAAAAGATATAAAAAATATTTTTCATCTATCCTCTTATAAAATCATTGCAAAATTACAGATATTTTAATTCAATAGAGTTTTTTTTTTACTATTTTTTAGCTGTTTAAAAAATTTTATTTGCAAATTGAAAATCTTTTTTATTTTTTTGTGTATGAAAGAGGTTGAAAAATGACAGACTTGAAAGTAATGTCAATATTAGCAGTTTTTGTTTACCGCAACATTAAAGAAAGGGATGCTTTTACTTTATTCTAATTTTCATTTTCTCATTTTTAAAATCAAAAAAAATAATGTTTAATTTTAAAATTAAAAGTTATGGAATTACCATTTTGCGAATCATATAAAATCAAAATGATTGAACAGCTGAAACGCAGCACCAGAGAAGAAAGAATAGAATGGATAAAAAAAGCCAAATATAATTTGTTCAAATTAACGAGTGATAAAGTTTTCATTGATTTATTAACCGACAGCGGCACCGGAGCCATGAGCGACAGGCAATGGGCAGCAATTATGACAGGTGATGAATCTTATGCCGGAGCTCGCAGCTTTTTTGAATTAAAAAATCGCATAACTGAGTTAATGGGTTTTGAATATGTATTACCTACACATCAAGGAAGAGCTGCCGAAAATGTTTTGTTTTCGGTATTAATGAAAGAAGGCATGGTTGTTCCCGGAAACTCGCATTTCGACACAACAAAAGGGCATATAGAGTTCAGGAGAGCCAAAGCCATAGATTGCACTATTGATGAAGCATGTAACACTTCATTGAATCATCCTTTTAAAGGAAATATTAATCTTGAAAAACTTGAGAGAATTTACAAAGAATATCCCCGTGAAATGATTCCTTGTTGTATTGTTACAGTTACATGTAACACTTCGGGAGGGCAACCGGTTTCAATCGAAAATTTAAAAGCTGTTTATGAATTAAGTCATAAATACGGTATCCCTGTATTGTTTGATTCTGCACGTTTTGCGGAAAATGCATATTTTATAAAACTACGTGAACCGGCATATAAAGATTGGACTATAAAACAAATTGTCCGCGAAATGTATAAATATGCCGATATGGCAACCATGAGCTCTAAAAAAGACGGACTTGTTAATATTGGAGGATTTATTGCTACTCACAATGAAGAGATATACAGAAAAGCATGTACTTTCAACATAATGTTCGAAGGTTATGTTACTTATGGAGGTATGGCAGGAAGAGATATGGCCGCATTAGCAGTAGGTCTTGACGAAAGTACAGAATTTGATTATCTTGAAACAAGAATTAAACAAGTTGAGTATCTCGGAAACAAACTTATAGAATACGGAGTTCCAATACAATATCCTATTGGTGGACATGCTATTTTTGTTGATGCAACAAAATTTTTGCCTAATGTTCCCCAAGAGCAGTTTATAGCTCAAACACTTGGAATAGAGTTATACATCGAAGGCGGTATTAGAGGCGTTGAGATAGGAACTATACTTGCCGACCGTGATCCTGAAACACGGCAAAACAGATATCCAAAACTCGAATTATTAAGACTTGCCATTCCGCGTCGTGTTTACACCAATAATCACATGGACTATATTGCTGCAGCCCTTAAAAATGTTTATGACAGACGTTTTGAAATAAACAAAGGTTACGAAATCGTGTGGGAAGCTCCCATAATGCGACATTTCACAGTAGAACTTAAAAAAGTTTTATAAGAATTAAAAGAGATCACAATAAAGCTGGTGGTCGGAAGAAATTTCGACCACTTTTTTTATTTTTGCAGAAAAATTTTTGATGATTAAAAGGATAATAATTTTTCTGATATTGGTAGATATTCTATTTTCATGTAAAAATCATACAACAAATACAAATTTCAGTTTTCAAAACGGTGACTTAATTTTTCAGGTTTCGGAAGAATCCGATTTTGCAAAGGCTATACATAATTCTACAGGAAATAATAGAAAGTTATCCTTTTCTCATGTTGGTATTATTTACCTGAACAACGACAGCATTTTTGTTATTGATGCCGTTCCGGGAGATGGAGTAAGAAAGATTAGATTAGAAGATTTTTTAAATGAATCTGCTAAAAGTAAAGACGGAAATCCTTTAGTGTGTATTTACAGGTATAAAAATATAGAAGTTGCAGAAGTTGCTATTAAAAATGCTGTCAAGTATATCGGATATAATTACGATTCAGCTTTTTTACAAAACAATAATGCTTTTTATTGTTCAGAGCTTGTATATGAATGTTTTGTTAAGAATGGTAAACATCTTTTTGAGACAGTTCCAATGAACTTTAAAGACAAGTCAGGTAATTTTGATACCTTCTGGTTCGAGTATTATCGAAAACTTGATATTCCAATACCGCAAGATTTTCCAGGAACAAATCCAAATCAAATATCTGAAGACAAAAACATCTCTGAAGTATTCAGGTACTTCTAATAACTCGTTATTGAAAAGAAAAAGCCTGAAAATTCAGGCTTTAATTATAATCTTGCTTCAATTTTTTTCCAGTCAACAAGATTCCAGAAGTTTTCGAGATATTTTGGTCTTAAATTTTGATAATCGAGGTAATATGCATGTTCCCAAACATCAGCAGTTAGAAGAGGTTTATCTTCGGTAGTGATTGGAGTGCCGGCATTTGAAGTTCCAACAATCTTTAGTTCTCCACTTTTATCAATTACCAACCAGCCCCAGGCGGAACCAAATAAACCGACGGCAATAGCATTAAACTCTTCCTTAAATTTTTCGAATGATCCCCATTTTGCTTTGATCATTTCTGCCAATTTCCCTGATGGTTCTTTTTGCGGTGCAGCAGAAAAACCTTCCCAGTAAAATGTGTGATTCCACACTTGAGCAGCATTATTAAATATCGCTCCTTCAGATGTTTTAATAATTTCTTCGAGAGTTTTCCCCTCAAAAGGAGTCCCTTCAATTAAAGAATTAAGTTTATTAACATAACCTTGATGATGTTTTGTGTAATGAAACTCAACTGTGCGAGCACTAATGTATGGCTCTAAAGCATTCATCTCGTAAGGTAATTTTGGTAATTCTATCATAGCGATTAGTTTTAAAATTTACATTTCTGAACAACTAAAATATAAAAATGTTCGCAAAAAACAACCACTAACAAGCAATTTATATTTATTCTAAATTATTACAAACAAGGTATATACAAATCTTTTTTTGGATTTATACATAAGACTGGAATACTTTTATTATTAGAGATAATTGCAGTTTCAGGTAATCCAAAAATTTTATTCAATAAAGTTTCATTTTTTGTAGTTATTATTGACATGCAGAAAGTATTTTCTTTGTCAATAATTTTCAAAGCGGACTTATCAATATTCCAGCTTGCTTTTGTTAACTTTTGTATTTGATATTTTAAGCCATATTTATCAAAAAAAGTTGCACAAAACTTTATGTTATTGGATATTTTAGGATCATCTAAACCGTCAGCAATAATATTTATAGGATTCTCGGTATTTTTAGCGAAATAAGTAACCCAACCGGTTTTTTCTTTCATTTCTTTACGAGCATCTATCGGCATAACGATATCTCCTAAAATCTCAGGGGCTTTCGTTTTTTTCTGAATAACAAAATAAGGAATTCTGGATTTTCTAATAATTTTAACCAGTGCTGAACCTGAAAGAAATTGAGGATCATTTTTACCATGATTACCTACAACTATTAAAAAAGCATCTATTCGTTCTGCTGTAGAATTTATGATTGTACAAGTACACCCTTCATCAAAATAATAATCACATTCGATATTATGCTTTTTAATTATTTCTAAACTTAGTTTTTTCAATTCATTTTTAACTTCGGTTAAAACATTTTCTTTATCGAATAAAACATAGGAATTTTCGTTAATCACGTGAATAAGATGAATTTTACGTTTAAACTTTTTAGCCAGAAAAACTCCCCACTCTATGCTTTTATTACCTAATTCAGTAAAATCAGTATAAATTAAAATATTTTGAACATTTTTATTTTTCATAAGTTATTTAGTAAATTGCGAAGCGAAAATAAGAATAAATGTTAAACTTTTAAAATGAATATAGATATGAATAAAAAGGTGTTAAATGTAACTGACAGCGTAAAATGGATAGGAATTTTAGATTTCGATATTGTTACATTTGATATTGTTATGGAAACAAAGTACGGAACCACGTATAATTCGTACTTTATTGATGCTGAAAAAAAAGCCATAGTGGAAACTGCAAAAGAAAAATTTGCATCAGAATATATCGAAAAAGTTAAATCTGTCGTAAATCCATCCGAAATTGAATATATAATTTTAGATCACACAGAACCTGATCATTCGGGCAGTTTAGGAAAGTTACTAGAAATTGCTCCGAATGCAACTGTTGTGGGCAGTGGAAATGCAATAAGATATTTGCAAGATATGTTTCCGATTAATTTCAAACACCTAATTGTAAAAGACGGAGATGAATTAAATTTAGGAAACAAAACTTTGAAATTCATCGCGGCTCCAAATCTGCATTGGCCTGATTCAATTTACACATATCTTGTAGAGGATAAAGTTTTATTCACATGCGATTCGTTTGGAGCACATTTTTGCAAAGAAGAAATGTTTGATGATTTAGTTGGAGACTATTATGATGCCTTTAAATATTATTTTGATGTTATACTTAAGCCCTACAGTAAATTTATGCTAAAGGCCATTGAAAAAATTCGTCCTTTAGAGATTAATGTAATAGCAACCGGTCATGGTCCGATTTTAAGAACACGTCATCAAGAAATTATAAATCTCACAGAAGAACTTGCAAAAGAATATGTTTTATTAAGTGAACATCAAAACAAAAAAGTTTTAATTACTTACGTTTCTGCTTATGGATATACCGGAGAAATGGCAAATGCAATAGCAGAAGGTATTAAATTATCAGGAATGGTTGACGTTGAAGTGCTCGATATAGAAAAAATAGATTTAGGAGAACTCGATTCCAAACTTGTTCTTAGCGATGCTATTCTGGTTGGTAGTCCAACGATAAATCAAAATACCCTTCTCCCGATTTACAAACTTTTTGCACTTATTAATCCTATCCGGGACAGATCTAAACTTGCAGGAGCTTTTGGTTCTTATGGATGGAGTGGAGGTGCAACTGAGATAATAAATGCTAACTTAAAAGCATTAAAACTCAATGTAGTTGAAGATGTTCCGGCAATGAAATTCAGAGCAGATCAGGAGCAAAAAAATCAACTTATAGAATTTGGAAAATCATTTGCTGAAAAACTGTCAAAAAATTAAAATTTATACTTTTGACGTCTATATTTAATTTATTAATTAATACGGGATATTTTGTTTCTGTAAATAATAGTCTTTACTGGTTTTCCATTTCCTTTTTGTCGGAGCTGAATAAAGAGCCGTAGTTTGTTGTGTGATGAAATTTCTATAAATATTTTCCATATCGGTAAAGATTCGCCAGACAAATTTCAGATTTAAACTGTATTTTCCAAGCGGGTCAAATCGCCGAAACAGTGTAAACAAATAGAAATTATTATACT
>CALJNE010000057.1 GCA_937982115.1 uncultured Bacteroidales bacterium
TAACAATTAACAACTAACAATTAACAATTAACAATTAACAATTAACAACTAACTAACAACAATCATGAAATACAACCTCATATCCGAAAACAGCGAAAGCACCGTAGTTGCCGAATACACACCACAGTACGGCGTTGAAACATCATATCAAAGCGAAGCCGACCTTGAAAATGAGTTTATCCAGCAATTGACAAAACAGGGTTATGAATATATTACCATCCAATCCGAAAAAGAGCTCATAGCCAACCTGCGGAAGCAACTCGAAAAACTCAACAAAATCAAATTTAGTGATAACGAATGGAACCATTTTTTTACATCGGAACTTGCCAACCCCAATCAAGGCATTGTAGAAAAAACAACCACCATTCAGGAAGATTATATCAAAATCTTAACCCGCGACGACGGCACAAAGAAAAATATTTACCTTGTCAACAAAGATTTTATACATGAAAACAACCTGCAGGTTATCAATCAATATACCGGAAAAGACGGCATGCGAACTAACCGCTATGATGTTACGGTGTTAGTCAATGGATTGCCGCTTGTACATATAGAACTTAAACGCCGTGGAGTAGTTTTGGAAGAAGCATTTAACCAGATTAACCGTTATCAGAGCGAAAGTTTTTGGTCGGGTTCAGGGCTCTTTGAATATGTGCAAATATTTGTCATCTCCAACGGCACTCATACTAAATATTACAGCAATACCACGCGTTTTCAGCATATCAAAGAATCCAAAGAAGGCATAGCCAAAAAGGGCAAACGCACAAGCAACAGTTATGAGTTTACCAGCTGGTGGGCTGATGCAACTAATAAGCCGATAATGGACTTAATAGACATTACAAAAACATTTTTTACAAAACACACCCTTTTGAATATTCTTACCCGCTATTGTGTATTTACCGTTGATAGACTTCTACTTGTAATGCGACCTTATCAAATAGCAGCCACAGAAAGAATATTACAAAAAATACAAATCAGCACAAATTACAAAAAAGCAGGCACTGTTGAGGCTGGTGGATATATCTGGCATACCACAGGGTCGGGAAAAACGTTAACAAGCTTTAAAACAGCCCAGCTGGCAACGAAATTGCCCTATATTGACAAAGTGCTTTTTGTGGTAGATAGAAAAGATTTAGATTATCAGACCATGCGTGAGTACGACAGATTTGAAAAGGGTGCAGCTAACAGCAACACAAGCACAGCCATTCTGAAAAAACAGCTTGAGGACCCCAATGCCCGCATCATCATCACCACCATTCAAAAACTGGAACGGTTTGTAAAACAAAATAAAGGACACACCATTTTCAACGGTCATGTGGTACTTATTTTTGACGAATGTCACCGCTCACAGTTTGGCGAAATGCACAGGGTTATTACTAAAGCCTTCAAAAAGTATCATCTTTTTGGCTTTACCGGCACCCCGATTTTTGATGTGAATGCCTCTTCAAACAACAAAACGATTTACAAAACAACCGATCAGGTTTTTGGCGAAAGATTACACACCTACACCATTGTTGATGCTATTGCCGATAGGAATGTCCTTCCTTTCAAGGTAGATTATGTGGCTACCATGAGGGAAAAAGAGGATATCGAAGATGAAAAAGTTTTTGATATAAACCGCGAAGAAGCCCTTCGTGCCCCGGAACGCATCAGTAAGATTGTGGAGTATATAATCCAACATTTTGACCAGAAAACCAAACGCAATATTTACTATAAACTAAAGGAACGCCGCCTGGGTGGATTTAATTCTATATTGGCGGTCTCTTCAATAGAAGAATCAAAAAAATACTACACCGAATTCAAAAAACAGATTTCCGGCTTACCAGAAGACAAACAGCTGAAAGTTGCCCTTATCTATAGTTTTGGTGTTAATGAAGAAGAAACCGACGGCATCATTGACGAAAACTCTGAAGATACAAGCGGACTTGACCAGAATTCGCGCGATTTTCTGGAAAAAGCCATTAAGGATTACAATTCCATGTTTGGCACCTCGTTCGATACATCTTCCGATAAGTTTCAAAATTATTATAAAGACCTGAGTGAGCGCGTAAAAAACCGTGAGGTGGATATCCTTATCGTTGTGAATATGTTTTTAACAGGATTTGATGCTACAACACTTAACACCCTTTGGGTAGATAAAAACCTACGCTATCAGGGACTTTTGCAGGCTTTTTCGCGTACCAACAGGATATTAAACAGTGTAAAAACACACGGTAATATTGTTTGTTTTCGCAACCTGGAAAAAGCCACAAACGACGCTATCTCCCTCTATGGAAACAAGGAAGCAAGAGGAATTGTGCTATTACTCTCGTATCAGGATTATTACAATGGCTATAACGATGGACAAAATAACATAAAAGGATATAAAGAACTCATAGAAAATTTATTAAACAATTTCCCGGTTGGTAAACCAATATCAAGCGAAGAAGCAAAAAAAGATTTTATAAAACTCTATGGACAGATACTTAGGTTTCAAAACATTCTATCAACATTTGACGAGTTTAAAGGAAATGAAATATTAACCGAAAGACAAATCCAGGATTATCAAAGCATTTACATTGATTTATACCAAGAGTTCCGAAAAACAGAGAATGCAGAGAAGGAAATTATCAACGATGACCTCGTTTTTGAAATGGAACTTATCAAACAGGTAGAAATTAATATTGATTACATCCTGGAGCTTGTTAAAAAATACCTTGAAGATCATGAAAATCATGATAAAAATCGGGAGATTCTTACAAAAATTGAAAAATCTATCAATGCAACTATTAAACTTAGAAATAAAAAAGAGCTTATAGAATCCTTTATTCAATCGCTTGATGCAAATTCAGTAATTGACGAAAATTGGCCCAAATATGTAGAAAAAAGAATGAAAGATGAACTTGATAAAATCATCATAGAAGAAAACCTGAACCCAGAGGAAACAAAAAAATTTATACGAAAATCATTTAGTAATGGTTTTATTACAGACATAGGGACAGAATTTGCAAGTATTTTGCCTCCAATCTCACGCTTTTCAAAGGACAACGAGAGAACAAAAAAAAGAGAAAAAGTATTGAAAAGATTGAAAGAGTTCTTTGAAATTTTCTTTGATATTATGTCAACTAAAAATATTTAACAAAAGATACCGTTTTGATAACTTTAATTATTTTAAATAGAAAATAATGGACCCGCCTTATGGAATAAAAGAATTTGACAGAAACAAGAAAAGACTGCGGCAAAAACCTAATTTACGGAAGGTTAACGCCAGGTGTAAAAAAAAGGCGAGAGCTCTAAATTTGAGAAAATAAACTTTAAAATTGTGAATATTACCGGACAGACGATATTCAAAGGAAGTTGCACAACAAAAACAGTAATTGACGCAAGCAATTTTAATCAAGGTATGTATATTATTGTTCCTGAAAATCCGTTTGTATTTAAGAGTATTAAAATTATTAAATTATGAAAAATCAATAATCTTGATTTCAGCATTTTTTTAATAAGCATTGGAGAAAGCCTTTATTCACAAGTTAATTTAACAGGAGAATGGGAAGCTTTTTGTGCAATTGAAAGATCCGAAAACGGCGTAAGATATTGTGATATATGTCCGTTTGGATTAAATGAAGAAAACACAACACTAATGATTAACAGTTTTGACTTGATTTTCGATAATCAAATGGTTGAGCTTAAATCCGAGCTAAAAAACCTTAAAGGAGAATATGTCTTCGCTCAAAAATCAAATTTCTTAAATCTCAAATTTGAAAACAAAGAATATTATTTCAAACTTTTTTTGGTAAATTCATCATCAAATTACAGCTACATTCTTAAAAGAGGGAAGATACAATTATATATATAAAAAAAGGAATGATTATACAAAAATTTCTGGCAACAAAAATTTTATTCTTTTATCCATTAAAGATTAAACAACATAAATATGAACCTCCGAAATAATTAAAGCACACATCATAGTTTTCCTTTTACCTTTCCCCTAATTTTTAAAAACATTTTTTTCAATAAGAAGCCTAAAATTTACAATTATATAATAATATTAACTACAAAGAGTTTTTGCGAGTTAAAACTTCAAAAATCTTCCGGTTTTTGTTCCGGATTTAATAATATAAATTCCGGCATTAAATTCAGAAACGTCTATTTTGCTTGAATTAGTTTTATGAATTAGTTTTCCTTCAGAGTTAAAAATTAAAATTACCTCCTGTGCTCCGGAAATATTAATTTCTCGATTTGCAGGATTTGGAAAAACTGATAATTGTGATAATGTTTGAGAAGTGTTTATCAAAGTGCTTTCTGATATTTGAAAATCCCAAATTCCTCGTCCATAAGTAGCAAACCTTGCTGTGTTTGTAGGTTCGTGAAAATCAATAGACCAATAAACTTGATCCGGAGCAACATTTTGAGCCAAATCATACCAATAGTTATTTTGAGGGATATAAACATACGGTCCAACATCGGTTGCAGCAAAAATAAATTCGTCATTAGCACTTGAAGCTAATTGATAAACCATAGTTTGAGGTAATCCGGCACTTAGTTGGGTGAAACTTTGACCATGGTTGTAAGAAACAAAAACCGCCGGATTAGAATATCCTGAACCTGCAACATAAACAGTTCCGAGATTAGTTTTAGAAGGCAAAATACAAGCTCCGTATAAATAATTACCGTCAGGACCGTCAAATCCGGGAGTTCTTGTCCATGAATTCCCTCCATCGGAAGATCTAAAAAATTCTCCGTTACCATTCATAACATATCTATAGTTATAATCTATCGGAGAGTAGGCCATTGCAGAAATAGCAGTTGCCCCGGTTGTTCCGCTGAAATCGTAAGGTAGTTCACTGGCGGTTATTGTAGAACCGTTATATGTAAGTTCAAAGATATGAGTTCCTGATCCGGTTGATCCACCACCAACAAAAACTTTATTTGAATTTGTAGGATGAGCCATTAAAGGAGGTATCCAAAATTGACCGGTGAATGTAAAGTCCCACATTTTAATAAAATAAGGATTGTTAACGGCATTTGGATAAAATCCGACAAAACCCGGATACACCAACCAAATACTATTCCCTTCATTTGTAGATACAATATGTCCGTAATCTCCACTAATAATTTGGGTAAAATTTTCGGGATATGTTCCTGTATTGGAAGTACATAATTGATATCCTTGGTCCTGGCTGCCGGCAAAAATAATGCTGTTGTTTTGTCTGTGTGAATATACCGAATAGTATTGACTAATATTGAGATTTTCAAGGGATATGTTCTTTACCGTTTGCAGTTGATCCTCAGAAATATACGTTCCTCCGTCAGTATTGATATAAACAATTTCTTCACCTTCGCTATCTATATGAGAATTTATGCCCGGAATATCAGCATGCAACTTATTGAGCATATCAGAGTAGTAATCCGGCCATGAGTTAATTTTTGTCCAGTTTTGTCCTCCGTTTTGACTACGATAACATTCAACTCCGCCAAAGTATAAAACATCCGGATTTTTTTGAGAAACTTCCAAACTATTTATCATAAAAGGAGTTTCTGCCACACTACCTTTCTGTACCCAATTAAAACCACCATCAGCAGACCGATAAAAAACGGCATTTGTTGAATATGCTACAATATATAAATATGTTTGACCATTGAAAATACATCCATTCAACCTTACTCCGTTTGGATTACCAATATTTATGGTACCTAGCTGAACCAGATTAAAACTTTCATCAATTCTATAGATTATATTGTTTGCCAAAAAATAACAAACAGATCCTTTTGGACTACACCATATATCATATCTATTAGCTTCATCAAAATCATTTATTTGTACTGAAATTTTAGGAACAAAAGAATTTCCTTTGTTAGTTGAAACATATACAGAGATTTTCATATTCCACGAAGAATAGTCCCATTCTAAGGCTAAAAGATAAATTGTTTTATTGGCATCATCTGCAACAACTGTCCGCATAACATTCCCCCAACTTGTAATATTCTGTAGTCCGTTTGAAGCCACCCAACTCTGTCCGTCATTATCAGAATAATAAAATCCTGGAACACCCCAAGCTCCTGAGGATAATAATAAACGATAGCCAGAGTTTAATGGAATTTTTCGAACCATTCTAATATCGTCAAACTTAAAACCATCATTCAGTACCCGCCAGCCATTGCCGTTTTTATCAGCTTTCCAAATATTTCCTCCCGAAGTGGCACAATAAATTGAATCCGAAAAAACACAATATTCTGTATAATGAGTTCTACCCGAAAGATTTCGGCTTCCCGTTTCTCTCCAATAACCTCTCAATAAACCGTCTGCAATATTAATTATTCCATCTTTATTTAGCGACATTTTTGATTTTTCCCTGAATTTCTCAAGCCTTACATTATAATTTACAGTTTTCCAATTAATTGCAGAATCAGCCTTATGCATGTATTCAATCCATTCCTGACGTCTTTTCCGATTTTGTGAATTAGGATCCTTTGATTTAATTACTGTCTCTGTTGGTGAAGGTATAGAATTATCAACATTCCGCAAATTTTCACTTTTAAACAACATCCCAAGAATATATATACCACACGCAAATACTAAAACAAAACTGCTTAAATAGATAATTTTTTTCATAATTAACGAATTATAAGTTTACAAACTTAATATTTCTTGCATTAGAAAAGACAATTGTCCAATAAAAAATTTTTTATTTTTTAAAACTCACTAAATAATTTTCAATAAAAAAGTTTTGAAAAAAATTCATTTCAAGACAAAATATTTTGTAAAAGTGTGTTTACTATTAAACTAAAATTTTAGAATACGAAAAGACTAATAATCTCTTTAAAAATTACAGCTTTAAGCTTAGCAGTAATGTTTTCCCAATTTTTAACAGCAAAAGAAATACAAGACAAAGAAAACAGTAGTATTAAAAATGAGTTTTCAATTTCGTACAATATTCCGAGTAATAACAGTTTAAATTTGAATTATGCCAGAAAAATATCAGAAAATAACTGGTTAAAATTCGGCATATCTGCTTCCGGTTTTTATAATATAAATAAACCGATAAATCATACAATTTTTGAAACCTCGCAAGTATTTTTCAGAACAAATTTTTGATTGGAGCTGAGAAACACAAGAATATTAATTCAAATCTCGTATTTATTTCAGGAATAAAGGCTATTATTAGTCCCGATTGTGATTTTCAAAAAATTAAAAACCCGCAGTTGCCCCAAAATATGCAAAGTACTTTCAGCATATCTTCAGGATTTTGAATTGGAACAAGTTTTGGATTATTTTTTAAAGTATCAGATAATTTCATGATAGGTAGTTCAATTAACCCAACAATAAAATATGAAAAATCTTTTTCAAAAATTACCAAACCCATTCTATAAACTTATATCTTATGGAAATGTCTTTAATTTGTCTGAGATATAGCTATTAAAATCCTTGATACTTTTCCAGAACTAAGCTAATAAATTTTAATCTTTGTTTTTCATTCACTATTTTGGCATTATTGCAATTAGCTTCACATTCAAAATATTGACATAAAAAAAATATTATCATCCTGCTTTATAAACTTCTTTTGAGCAATTCTAATACTTTGGATGGATAAAATTCAACATCATTATTTTGAACATGCTCTCATAAGTAAAAGCCTAACAAACTCCACACACAAATGTTCTCTTTTCCTCTTCGCCGTTGGGTTTTATAAACATTGTCAACACATCTTCAAAATAATTTGTTATTCTGCAAATCCCCATTTTTATTTTAACTATATTCAACAACCTTATTTTCAATCTGAACCACAAAATTCATATAATTTCACATCGCAGCATCACTTTCACCTTTCACCTTTTACCTAATTTTGAACATAAACACACAACAGTATTTTTACTCTTTGTTAAAACCTTCGCTATCATCTTTTACCTAACATCATTCACTTAAATCAAGCAAATGCTTTTATCACATCCTAAAGCAAAGTCTAGCAATAATTTGATACCATTTACAAACAAAAAATCCCGGAAAATGAACTCCGAGATTTTTATTTTATCTTGAATAAATCTTCATTAGTCTGTTTTAGAATAAACCTGATATATTGCCTTCGTTATCAACGTCAATAAGTTCGGCAGAAGGGATTTCTGGCAATCCGGGCATACGCATAATATCACCTGCTATCGGCACCACGAAACCGGCACCTGCTGCTATTTCAATTTCGCGAATGTTCACAATAAATCCTGATGGTCTGTTTCTTAAGTTTTGATTATCCGAAAGAGATTTTTGTGTTTTGGCAATACATATAGGCAATTTATCCAGACCAAGATCCGTGATGGTTTTTAAATCTTTCCGAGCTTTCAAAGAATACTCAACTCCGGCAGCACCGTAGAGTTTTGTAGCTACAGTTTCTATTTTCTTTTCGATACTCCATTCAAAATCATAAAGTGGCTGGAAACAGGTCTTGCAGGCATTTGCCGTATCAACTACTAATTGTGCAAGTTCAAGAGCTCCTTCTCCACCCTTTGCCCAGGCTTCGTTTAAAGCGAACTTTATGTTTTTAGATTTTAAAAACTCTGATAAAACATCAATTTCTTCGACAGAATCTGTATTAAATTTATTAATTGCCACAACAGGTTTAAAATTAAAATACTGTAGGTTTTCGATATGTTTTTCGAGGTTTGCCAGACCTTTTTCAACAGCTTTTGGATCAGGTTTATCTATTTCCTTAAGAGATGCTCCGCCGTGATATTTTAATGCTCTGATAGTAGCAACAAGCACTGCAGCATTAGGAGTTAAATTTCCATACTGTGACTTAATATCAAAGAATTTTTCGGCACCTAATTCAGAGGCAAAACCGGCTTCGGTAACAACGTAATCACTGAGAGATAAAGCCATTTTGGTGGCAATCAGAGAATTTGTTCCTTGAGCGATATTTGCAAACGGACCTCCGTGTATTATTGCCGGAGTATTTTCGAGTGTTTGTACAAGGTTTGGTTTTATAGCATCTTTCAGCAAAGCTGCCATTGCTCCCTGTGCATTGAGATCTCTCGCAAAAATAGGTTTTTTGTCGTAGGTATAACCAATAAAAATATTTCCAAGTTTTTCTTTGAGATCATTCAAATCTTTTGCAAGGCAGAGTATTGCCATTATTTCGCTGGCAGCTGTAATATCGAAACCTGTTTCGCGAGGTATTCCCTGGGCAGTTCCGCCAAGTCCGATAACTATATCACGCAATGATCGGTCATTCATATCCATTACGCGTTTCCATTTTATAGTTCGCGGATCCAAACCCAGATTTCTCTCACGACTTTGTAAATTATTATCTATCAACGCTGAAAGTAAGTTATGTGCTTTTTCAACAGCAGCAAGGTCGCCGGTAAAATGAAGATTTATATCCTCCATCGGTATCACCTGAGCATAACCACCTCCGGCTGCTCCGCCTTTTATCCCGAAAACCGGACCTAATGATGGTTCTCTAAGGACAACTGTAGTTTTATAGCCCAATTTATTCATTCCTTGTGCAAGGCCTATGGATGTAGTTGTTTTACCTTCGCCGGCAGGAGTTGGAGTTATTGCCGTTACGAGTATAAGTTTGTTTTTATTAACTTTTGATTCATTTATAAGGCTTAATGGCAGTTTAGCTTTATATTTTCCGTAGGTTTCAAGAAGGTCTTCGCTAATTCCCAATTTCTCAGCAATTTTAACTATCGGCAACATTTTTGCCGCTCTTGCAATTTCAATGTCTTTATTCATAGTAATTAAGTTTAATTTCAACAAATTTAACATAAAAATATAAAATTTGTTTAGTGATGAAAGTTACATTTACAAAAAAATCTAAAAATTCATTCAATTTTTTTCAACTATATTCAATTTATAATATTATCACCACCTCATTACTGCATTTATCTTTGAAACCATACTGTAAAAATTTGTTGATTGGTGCTTTGATGGTACTTGTTGAAAAAACGTTGAAAGATTTTATGCCCTGCCATTTGCTTAAATCCCCAAAACTGCCGTATTACTTCATCCTGACGGGGTACTTCGGTATGCTCAAATTTGTTTGCTCCACACCATACTCTGGTGATAAACTGTTTAACCCAAAATTGTCAATAGCTATTTTTCTATTGTCCGACATCAGAAAATTTTAGAAATTTTTCTCATTAACAATTTGGGATAATATTTTAGTTTTTTCTGAGCTAATGAAAAGAAGGATATCAGAAAACATAACCAATATAAACTACTAAAAATATGACCTTGTTCTTTATGTTATTAACAGATTTCATGTTATTGAATTTCGATTAAAAAAAGTTTTTAACACTTATTTACATAACGACTTATAGTTATCAAAATGTGAAAATATTTTGTCAATAGCTTCTTTTCTCATGTCTAAGATCAGATTGCTTTCATTTTCTCGAACATTATTCACAACCTTATAGGATGGACATACAGTGGCAGAATCATAATATATCTCTGCTGCATATATAAGTGAATAAATGATGTTAATAACAAAACTTTTATTATTTTTTGATTTTGCTTTTTTTGCGTATTCCAAGCCATTTTGGGGTTTACTAATATTATCCATGGCTCTCAAATATGCATAACAAATAAGTATATCCGCATCAGCTTCGTTAATATCATTTATTGTATGTTTTTCTTTTAAATAAGCGTAAAACTGCTTTGCATTACTTTTACTAAAGTCAGCTTGACCATATTTCAATGCATTAATTATCGCTATTTTCACATCAAGAGGGTTTGTGCTATCACTTAAATAACTCATTAGTTCATCATTTAAAAATCCATTTGACGACAAAGCTAATTGGACTACTTCTATATCCATATAAGCTTCGTAAAATTCAACAGTTAAAGGATAAGGATATTTACGTTGAGCATTTAAAGTGAACAAGAAAAAATTTAAAATAATAAATATAAAACCAGTTTTCATAAGTCCTCTATTGATTTTAAAATTATTCGATAGATTTTAAATAAATATTAAAATCAAGTCCCATTTGAACGATGAGCGGAAACTGAGGATTGTTGAGTACTACAATCCTTTCGCCACTGATGGATTCAAAAACAAGACAGTCTAAGCCAATATATGTGTTGTTTTGCCTAATACAAACAATTTTGCTTCCTTTGAAATGAAATTCCACTGGATCGGAATTTCCTATGCCCGGTTCAGCATAGGGATAAAATGTTACTTTTTTATTTTGTACCATCTCCTTAAACATTTGTCGTGAACAGAAAATGGTTGTTACATCTTCTGGTAATAACAAAGAATCTGCTCTAAAACTGAATGAATAAATATAATTATAGTGTTTGTAAGCTTGATTTATTGCATTAGGACTTATGATCATACGAAAGCCTTTATTATCATTTTTATACCATGTGAAACTAATATCATTTTCTATTCTTTCTAATAAAATGGTAAGCTTTGTATCATAATTAATTTCATAATTTAATTTTACATTTCTATTAATCCAATTGTGTTCCGTTTTAGAACAATTTACTTCATCCCAATATTCAGTCCCATTGGTTGAAATAAAACCATAACTGCCATTAAAAGCCACAAGAGCAAGTCCTTGATAAAATACCCGTGCTTCATCGTATTTACATTCAATGATGCGGTTGCCTTTTTTGTCAATATAGCCCCATTTGTTATTTAATTTGATTGCAGCCAGTCCTTCCGAAAAATCCTCTGCATCTTCAAAAGTGGGTTTAATTTTAATTTCTCCTTTCGAGTTTTTATATCCGTATAAATCATTTTGCTTAAAAGGGTTAAGGTCTGTTTTTGTTTCTTCTCGACCATTTTCAGAAGATTCTGTTTTTTCTACAATTTCTCCACGCGTATTGATATAAAAATCTTTATTATCTTTTGTTACTTTTGCCAACCCATCAATAAATCCCCATTTACCGTTTAATTTTACAGCAGCTATGTCTTCGGAAAAATCCTCAGCATCCTCAAAAGTGGGATCTATCATAATTTCTCCTTTCGAGGTTTTATATCCGTATAAATCATTTTGCTCAAAAGGTTTAAGGTCTGTTTTTGTTTCTTCTCGA
>CALJNE010000058.1 GCA_937982115.1 uncultured Bacteroidales bacterium
TTAAAACTTCTTGTTCTTATCGGAATGGACATCAATATCTTATGACGCCAATCAAATGATGTCAATGGTGCTATATCAAAATTATCACACATAAATTTTAATGTACGCATTCCATTCTTTTGAATAAATTCTGCATATTCAACAAAAGTATCTTTCTTGTGAATATAATGTATGCTTGTGCCGGTACTGGGCAAAAAAGTCCTCCTGCAACTTTTACATTTATAACGATAAGTATATTTATAGCGAGAATGCTTAATGTAATCCTTACTACCACACCACGGACAACATTTAACCGCAATTTTTTCACGATATAGCCTTTCCAGCTTTTCACTCCATGTTTTGGCGGATTTGGAAGTATTTTTTATAGAGTTTGTCATCTTGATTTTTTTTGCTCATACTGAGGGCAAAGATAAAAAAAATAACCACAAAATTTTGTATAATTTGAAAAAATCACAAAACTTTTCCAAAAATCCACTCCCTTGAAATTTTTAAACCTTCACGACTCTTATCTTTAATTTTTTAACTATTTTTACCAAAAAAAAAATTGAATCTCGAGTTTTTCATAGCAAAAAGACTTTTTAAAGGTTCGGATAAAAAATCTTTTAGCGGACCGGTAATTTTTATTAGTGTTACAGCCATTGCAATCAGTCTTGCTATAATGATAATTTCCGTTGCTATTGTTACAGGGTTTAAATCAGAAATCACAAATAAAATTGTTGGTTTTGGTTCCCACATTCAAATTGTTAATTATGATAACAATAGCTCTTATGAGACTTTCCCCGTTAGTGAAAATCAAAGTTTTATTCCTGAAATAAAAAAAATCCCGGGAATTTTATCAATAAATCGTTTTATTATTAAAGCCGGAATAATTAAATCGGAAGAAAATTTACAAGGAGTAGTCTTCAAAGGTGTTGGAGAGGATTATGATTGGACATTTTTCAGGCAATATTTAGTTGATGGAAATATTCCTACATTTGCCGACAGTATTAGGTCTGATTCCATTTTAATCTCAAAATATTTGGCAAATGTTTTAAATCTTAAAACCGGAGACAGATTCACCGCATATTTTATTCAGGATCCTCCTCGAATTCGAAAATTTATTGTTTCCGGAATATTTAATACTCAACTGGAAGACCTCGATAAAACTTTTGTCTTTTTAGATTTAAAGCATCTCCGAAAAATTAATAATTGGCAAAACGATCAGATTACCGGTTTTGAAATTCATGTTGACAACATTAGAAAATTACTACGTTATGAATTACTTGTTAATCAAATTGTAGGTAGTAATTTCAGTCCCGACGGTGAAATTTTGAAAGTAAAAAATATAAGAGAAGAATATCCAGGTATTTTTGATTGGCTATCATTATTGGACATTAATGTTTGGGTGATTCTTATTTTAATGTTGAGTGTGGCTTGTTTCAATATGATTACCGGTTTATTGGTAATTATTCTTGAAAAGGTTAGCCTGATAGGAATTTTGAAAAGCATGGGTGCAACAAACATTAAAATTGAAAAAATATTTATTTATTTATCCTCAATGCTAACTATCAGAGGGTTGCTTTTAGGCAACTTACTTGGACTTGGACTGCTTTTTATTCAAAAATATTTTGGGATAATTAAGTTAGATCCTGAATCTTACTATTTAAGTGTGGTACCTGTTAATATTAACTACTTCAATATTTTATTGTTAAACCTTTGTACAGTTTTAATAATTGTATTAATGATGTTTTTGCCTGCAAGAATTATTTCAAAAATAAGTCCATCTAAATCTATAAAGTTTAATTAAAAAAAGAAGTTTATGATTTATTTATCGTTAGCAATTGCCCCTGTCGTAATAATTTTGTTTTCGATTTATCTTTCTGATTCTTATAATAGAGAACCAATAGGACTGTTATTATTAACTCTGTTTGCCGGAATGCTATCTGTAATTCCTGTTTTAATTGCAGGCATGGTTTTATCAGTTTTTGAAGGATTTTTTTATTCTCAAGTGGATTTAGCATTTTTTCAATCCTTTATACAAGCCGGTTTTATAGAAGAATTATTTAAATTTTTAGCTGTTTTGCTTCTTATATGGAGAAATAAAAACTTTGACGAAAAATACGATGGAATTGTTTATGCTGTATTTGTTTCAATGGGATTTGCTATGGTTGAAAACATTTTATATGTTTTTGGTTATGGTCTTGGAACAGGCGTAATACGAGCTTTCACCGCGGTTCCGGCTCACGCAATTTTCGGAATTTCTATGGGTTATTATTTAGGGCTGGCAAAGTTTAAACCTAGCCGACGCTCAACTTATTTAGCTTTAGCTTTTATCGTCCCATGGATACTTCACGGTTTTTATGATTTCATTCTTTTCCTTGGCATTGATTGGTTACTTGTTTTATTTGTAATTTACCTTATATTCCTCTACATTTTTGGATTAAACCGTATTATAAAACTTTATAAGACTAAAAAACAAATTATTTATAAATCGAACTAATATATAATGTCTGCATTTCTTATTACCGGATTTTTTGTTTCATTTTTCCTATCATTTATTGTATTTAGTAAAAAGAAAAAAATTATTGCCGACAAATTCTTGATAATAATCTTTTTGATTTATGCTTTAACAATTGGAGGAACTTATCTTGAGATTTATAACAATCAAAACAATTTTCCTTTCCCTCATTTAACAAATATCAATTGGATATTCCTTTTTTTACATGGACCATTATTGTGGTTATATGTTAAATCTTTAACTGTCAGAAACTTTAAATTTAATTCTTACGATTTACTACACTTTCTCCCATTTATAATATTTTTTGTATTTCATTTTTTCGATTTTATGATTTTGCCTGCAGAAACTAAAATATCCATTTCAAAAAATGAAACTTTTTCAAATAGATCGTTTTTTAGTTTAGTATTAATTTGCATCGGCATATCTAACCTAGGATACAATATTTTTTCTTTGATATTATTAAGAAAACACCAAAAATTAATAAAGGATAATTATTCTCATATTGAAAATAAAGACCTAAGATGGTTACAAACATTTCTAATAGCCTCTTTATTAATTTTTATTGTTAATGTTTCTCTATACAACATTAACAATTATTTAAAATTTACAACATTTAATGAATTATCCAAATATTCATACA
The DNA here is from genome assembly GCA_937982115.1 of uncultured Bacteroidales bacterium. GTDB lineage: Bacteria > Bacteroidota > Bacteroidia > Bacteroidales > ML635J-15 > Bact-19. Next base: position 3,138 of record CALJNE010000058.1, read on the forward strand.
TGTTTGCAACATTATATGTTTTTTATCTGGCATATTTTGGCATAAAACAAGGAGAAGTTTTTGCAGACAACATTGAGTCAAATTTTGAAACAACAGTAACAACAGTAACAAAATCGGACAATCCGGTATCTATTAAAATTGAACATAAAGATATTATACATAAATTGTTATTTTTGATGGAAAATGAACAACCTTACTTAGATCCTGAAATAACATTAGCAAAACTTAGCAATTACTTAAACATTAAACCCGAATTGTTAACTGAAGTATTAAATTCTTCTCTAAACAATAATTTTTTTGACTTTATTAATAAACACAGAATCGAAGAATTCAAAATAAAATGTTTAAGTTCTGAATTTAAACATCTGTCAATTATTGGAATAGCTTATGAATGTGGTTTTAACTCAAAAGCATCATTCTATAGAGCATTTAAAAAATTCGAAGGTATATCACCTTCAGAATATATTGCAAAAGTCTCATTAAAAAGTGAGACATCAAAATAAAAAAGTGATACTAATTCTCTAAAAAACGAAACGGTCCATCCTTCTTTAACCCGTAGTTTTGCATCGTAAACAATAATTTTATTACGATGAAAACAAAATTTTTTTTCAAAAACTCTTTAATATTAACTCAAATTCTAGTTTTTTTTCTTCTAAGTTCTATTTTATTTTCTTGCACGGTAAGTGAAAAAAGCAAAAGAGGTTTAAAATTTTCCTTTTTAACAGGCTATGGATATGGTGGTATAGTAGAAAACACCGATTTGTCAATAATCCCAAATGCATCACCTACACAAGAGTCCACTGTAGATGCATATTCAGGATCAACAATTGGAGGGGCTAACATTGGATTACACATAAATAAAACGTTGTTTTTTGGTGAATTTCAAACTGGGGCCGAATTTCTTTACAATTACCAGAGCTTTTCTTATGCTGACAATGGAAACATGTTTATTGGCGTTCGTAAATTACATGTTAATCAATTCTTATTCCCAATCACTTATAATTTTGTTTTATTAAAGAAACTTGCTCCACAATCAGAAATACAAATCAAAATAGGATTTCTTGGACAATATAACATTTTATCTGTAACAGATATTGGAATTACTCCTTTACCAGATTATAAAATAAACAATTGGTCACAAGGTGCAGTATTGGGAATTTCAGCCTACCCATTAATCTTAAATAACGATTCAAAACTTGGCTTTTATTGTGAAGTTTACCGCGGAAGCCGAATCTATACTGATTTTTATAATCAAGAAAATTTTGAAATGCCAGGATCTAGCTTTTTAAAAATCGGGATAAAATATCAATTTTTAACAATCCTAAAAAATTATCAAAAATGAAATGGTTTATTGTTTTAGTAGTCTTCATTCATGCTTTTATTCATCTATTGGGATTTTACAAATCTTTCAATTTATTAGAAATAAAAAGTATATCCATGCCTGTTAGCAAAATTGCTGGTATATTATGGTTGTTTACAGCAATACTTTTAATCACTTATGCCATTCTGTATTTTCTAAATAAAGAATACGCATTAATTTTAGGAATAAGTGCTATTTTGTTGTCTCAATATTTAATTATATCTTCATGGAAGGACGCAAAATTTGGCAGTTTAGCAAATTTGGTGATTTTATTTTCAATTATAACACTGTTTTCCTCTTGTAAATTTCAACAAAAGGTGTCAGCAGAAACTTTAGAAATATTAAATTATCCAAACACCCCTGAAATAAAAAATATAGATCAAAAAGACATCTCAGAACTTCCTGTATCAGTACAAAACTGGTTTAAGTGCACAGGAATCCTCGATAAAGAATACATTTATGCAGGTGAAATATTTCAGTCTGCTAAATTAAAAATGAATCCAAAACAGAAAAAATGGATAAATGCAACTGCATTACAATATACTAATATTGAAAAACCCGCTTTCATCTGGACAATAAATGCCAAGATGAATTATATACTGAAATTTAAAGGCAGAGATAAATTTCAAAACGGACAAGGAGAAATGCTTATCAAAATTAATTCTCTTATTAATGTCGTAAACGAAAAGGGGGAAAAACTTAACGAAGGTACAATACAACGCTTCCTGGGAGAAATGGTGTGGTTTCCCAATCTTGCTTTGAGTAAATATATTACTTGGAAAGAAATTAATGATACTACAGCTTTAGCTACAATGGAATACATGGGAACAATTGGTAGTGGCACTTTTTATTTCAACAAAAATGGAGATGTTATTAAATATTCAGCTTATCGGTATTATGGCAATAATCCTGAATCTGAAAAATATCTTTGGGAAATGAAAATATTAGATTATAAAAGTTTTGATGGAATAAAAATACCTTCAAAAATGACAGCAACCTGGTTCTTCCCAGATGATGAATGGACATGGTTAAATCTCGAAATCATAAACGTAAACTATAACAATAATATAACATTTAAAAATTAAAATAATGAAGAATTTAAAAATTTTTAAAACAGTTTGTCTAATAACAACTATCGGGATTTTGATATTTTGTTCAGGATGCGTTGTTACAAGAAAAAATTTCAATAATTATCTAAGCTGTAAAGACGATATTGAAAAAATGATTTACTATGGTTCGCTGGCAGGAAATACTCATAACACACAACCCTGGATAGTTGAAATAATTAACGATAACGAAATTCTAATTAAAGCCGATTTCTCCCGAAAACTTGAAGTTGTTGACCCTAATTCAAGAGGTCTGTTTATATCAATAGGTGCATTTATCGAAAATTTTTGTATTGCTGCAGAAAGTTTCGGATATTCACCTTTAGTTAATTTAGTAGTAGGTGAAAGCAACGACAACTCAGTTGCTCATATAATACTTTACAAATCGGCAAAATTAAACCATGATTTAACGGAGTTAGAAAAGAGAACAACTTTAAGAATTCCTTTTGAAATAAAAAATATTGACTCTCAAGACATAAAAAAATTAACAGAAAATGTTGAGAATTATCATGTTTACCAAACATCAAGCACAGAAGCTGATTATATTAAATCTCAAACCATAAGAGCATATACTAAACAAGCTAATAGTCAAAAAGCAAAAAATGAACTTGAAAAATGGATTAGATTTTCAAATAAAGATGTTAAAATCAAACGAGATGGTCTAACAACTGCAGGAATGGGAATGACAGGATTTACCGGTATTGTTGTCAGTAATTTTTTTAAACCTTCAGATTCTCAAAAACAATCATTTGTTGATAAAGGAATTCAAAAAACTATTGTCCAGGCTGAAAACTGCGGTGCATGGTTAATAATTACACAGCCCAAATATAATCCTGAAAACTGGATTGAGACCGGTCGTTTGTATCAAAGATTTCACATAAAATGCCGTAGCCTAAATATTGGTTTTCATCCCATGAATCAAATGATCGAAGACCCTGAATTCGAAAAAAAAGCTAATGATTTTCTCGGACTAAATGAACCGATACAATTAGTTGCAAGAATAGGATATGTTAAAAATTATCCGAACCCTGTAAGTGTAAGAAGAGATATTCATGATTTTATTATTGATAACAGATACTAATTATGCAATACATGTTTAACCTGCTTTTAAAAATTGTAATTAAGACAATATACTTGTTCAATAAGACAATTTACGTATTATTTATTTTTATAAATTTATTTTTTGGAAAACTATTCTCACAAAAATCAGATTTTGTTGATATAAAATTTGATTTCATTATTCCATTTACAATAAATATGGATCCAATGGAAAAACTCCTTTTAATAAATTTTGAAAAAGACCCAGATGAAATTTATATAGGATTTGAACCACAATATTTTAATGATAATAAAAACGGCAATGGATTTTTAATTATTGGATGGAGAAAAGACGGAAAGATAGATGTTTACCATCAAAATTCATTAATAATTGACCGTTCCAAATACAACATCGCAGGGTCGGGACTTAACATTGCAAAAGAAGTTTACATGGAAAATCCATTATTTAATATTTCAGATTTCGGAATAAATGCGCATTTTAAGTTTGTTGACTTATATCATAGAACAATTGAAATAATAATTAACGAAAATAACCCCAAAAAAACAAAACCGTTTGGATTACTTGCTCCAATGGGCGATGCAGCAACGAATCCAAAATCTTTACCTCTACTTTTCTTACATGATTTCTATTTTGTGAGGAAAAAAAATTCCGAAATTACATTATCAATAAATGATAGAATCCATAAAGTTGATTTATTGCCATTACTAATGGATGGACAAAAAATGACTTTTATTCGTTATTGTTCAAGACCTCTAATTTTAACAATTAACGATGAAAATAACTCGACTCCTTTAATAATAAATTTAAAAAATAAAGTAGAGTTTTTAGATAAAGATAATTGCCGTTATATCTTTGATTGGCAGAATAATACTCCCAATTTAAAAAAAATAATTTTCGATAATAAAATTCATCCAATCACTATAAATTTCAATCCATTTATCCCTGATATTAGTAACTTAAAAAATATACATCTAATTGAAGGAAAATTCAAAATTACAGGTCATGAATCAGTTGGTTCAATAGAAGGTGAATATCAAATAAAATATGCAAATGATTCTATCTTTATGCAAATTATTCCTGTGGGTGGATGGACTCCCAAACCAACAAACCTCGCTACAAAATTTTTGTTTACAGCAGCCAAAGTTTTTAAAAAATGGCCATCAACTTACAAATGGAATGCCGTAGCCTATCTTGACCAATCATCACAATACTCAATTAAATCCCAATGGATAAGAACAGGTAAAACAACAAAATAAATAACTCAAAATTAAACAAAATGATATCAAAAGAATTGTTTTTAAAATTGGTTAAAACTGCTGTAAAGGCTCCATCAAGCCATAATACACAACCCTGGCTAATTTCACTAAAAGAAAATCGTATATTTATAAAACCTGATTATAGCAGGTCATTAAAAATTGCTGACCCTAAAAATCGCGAACTATTCATTTCTCTTGGATGTCTTGCAGAGACTTTTATTATAGCATTGGCTTTTCATGGGTTTAACTCGCGTCTTTTCATTCACGATTCTATAGATAATTTTCATCTTTGCATAAAAACTATTGAGGATGAAAATATTATTCCTTCCCCCCTCTTCCCTTATATAAATTTAAGACAAACCACGCGTAATAATTTCAACACGGAAGTTATTCCAAATTTTACTATTGATGAATTATTGAGTCTTGACCTTCAAGAAAATATTAAAATAAAAATATTAACAAAAAAAGAGAATTTCGATTTAATTTCAGAACTTATCACTGAAGCGAATGCGTATCAAATCGGAAATAAACATTTTATTGATGAACTTGTGGAATGGATGCGTTTCAACCAAAGAGAAGCTATGCAAAAAGGAGACGGACTTTATTCTGCTTGCAGTGGAATTCCTTCAATCGGAAGATTTATCGGAAAATTTTTGATTAAAAACTTTATTAAAATAAAATCAGAAAATAAAAGACTAACAAAACAACTTGACAATTCTGGTGCTATAGTTTTATTTTCGAGTAAAACTGATTCTTTTAGTGATTTGGTAAAAACAGGAATGATATTTAATAAATTTGCATTGCTGGCAACTAAATCGAATCTTTGTCATTCATTTTTAAACTCTCCTTGCCAGGTTGAACATACACGTAAAAAATTAGCTGCAAATTTTAATGAAAAATATCCATTTCCTCAATTGATAATTCGATTGGGATATTCATCAAAAATGCCATATTCTTTTCGCAGAAGAATAAATGAAGTTATAACCGATAAATATGAATAAATTTAAAAAAAATTATGAAATATTTTAAATTATTAATAATTGCAATGGTAATGGGATCTTATTCATGTTGTAAAGAAGGATTTTATGGTAGTGGTGAGATTAAATCTATTTACCTAAAATTAGACGATTTTTCGAAAATTGAACTATTAAATTATTGTAACATTGAAATCATTCCGGGAACTGAAAACAAAGTAATATATTCTGATTACGAAAACATTATTGATTTACTAAAATTTGAGATTACACAAGATATACTCAAAATCCGTTCTGACAATGAAAACATTGTAATTAGAAATTCCAAAGCTTATGCAAAAATCTACGTAAAAACAAATATATCTGAAATTTCATTGTTCGGGAGTGGAGATTTTAAAATACAAAATTCTTTGGATAAAAATTGCAGATTAGCAATTGGTGGTAGTGGCAACATAGATATAATAGAAAACACATCCCTTGAAAATGTTTATGCAAATATTTATGGGTCAGGTAACATCTATCTTGATAAAATAAACACAATTAGTGCAAATTGCAAAATTTTTGGCAGCGGTAATATATTTGTCTGGGTTCAAGAAGCTTTAGTTGCAAATATTGCCGGAAGTGGGAATATTTATTATAGAGGTTACCCCACAAACACAACAACCAGTATCACCGGTTCCGGAAACATTATTCATTTATATTAAACTCAAGTATTTTCGTTAAAACCGCCACAAAATTTAACTTCTAAAATTTTGTTAGCCAAAAAATTTTTGCTTGTTTTGTGCGTTGAAGCTTATTGACTATGCAAAGAATATTTTTCATTTTTATCGCTGTATCAATTTTCATTTTGAATTCACAATCGCAAAATTCTGACATCTTATATTTTCTGAATAAAGAAAATTCAATGCTAAAAATCGGGCACTTCAATAAAACCTATAATCCAAGCGGTTATACCCAATATAAAATTGAAAAAGTTACCCAAACAGACTCTTCCAGAATTTTGATTATGTCAATTGTAAATTTTGATAAGTACAATAAACCTTTTTCTTTTGATACAATTAACATTATTAAACAAAACGGATTTTTTAAAATTGACCCGGAATTTCTGATTAGCGACCAAAATATTGCTATCAATGAAAATATTAGTGGTAGAGAGGTTTTATTTCCTACTGTGCTATCTACAGGTATGGGACTAAGCTCTGCCTGGATTGAATTTTACAGCAATGAAAAATACCTCAAAATTTCAGAATTTAGCCGAGTTGTAGATAAGTTTGAAAAAATTAAAACACTGAATTATAGTTTTGATGCTTGCCTAATTAGTTCTAAATACGAAATTCAAAGCGACGAACAATCAGAAAATCGTTTCTATACTGTTGAAAAATGGTTTGCTCCCGAACTTGGCCCTGTTAGAATAAATTACTATAACAATAAACGTAAGCTCGTAAAATTCTCCGAAGTTGTGGAGTATTATTTACCGGAGGAAAATCTTTAACTCCCCCTAACTTTGTTTTTTCTTTTATCGTTTTTTATTATTTTTACAATATCATTAAAATGTAAATAAAATGAAGAATTTTACTGTTGCAATTTTTCTTTCGTTACTCCTTTATTCCTCGCTTTTTGGACAAATTTGCAGTCAAGAGAAAGCACAAACCGTTGCTGCTAATCTCATAACAGAAAGATTTGGAACAATTTCATCGGGAATGGAGTTTGAAATAAAATCTGTTGAAACTTTTTATGAAGAAAGTATTCCTGTTTATTATGTTTTTAGTTTGTCGCCCAAAGGATTTGTGATAATTTCGGCTCAGGAAAATGTTTATCCAATTCTTTCTTACTCTGCAGAATCCGATTTTAATCTTGATGATAATCCTGCTGCCAAATTTTGGATTGATAACTACAAGAAGCAAATTAAATACGCTGCCGACACAAAAATTTCAGGTACATATAAAACAAAAGAAGCCTGGGAATTTTATTCCTCTTTGAATTTTACCCCCGAAAAGAATATTAAATCTGTATCTCCACTGCTTTTTACTCGCTGGAATCAAGGCAGATACTATAATGCCCATTGTCCTGCTGATCCTGCCGGTCCGGATGGACACGTTGTTGTTGGCTGTGTTGCTACTGCTCTGGGACAAATTATGAATTATTTCCGACATCCCAATCAAGGTGTTTCGTCTTACGGTTACGAACATCCGGTTTACGGCTGGTTGGAAGTTGACTTCTCCCAACAAACATACGACTACGATTATATGCCGGTTTCACCAAACGACTATAACGACAATCTGGCACGCTTGCTTTATAATATTGGAGTTTCTGTAGATATGAATTATGGTCCTAACGGCAGCGGAATGTGGAATCATAAAGGAGCTTATACTTTAAGAACTTATTTTGATTACAATCCTGCAACTACATATTTTTTCAGAGATTCTATGCCCCCAGAATTTAACTGGACACAAAATCTTGTAGAACATCTCGACCAAAAAATTCCTCTTTATTATGCAGGCTGGTCAGATTACGAATTTATTAGCGGTCATGCTTTTATTCTCGATGGATATAATACCGAAACACATTATCATGTAAATTGGGGCTGGGGAGGTTCTTTTGACGGATATTTTTATATTGACAATCTTACTCCGGGAGGTTCTAATTTCACACTATTGCATGAAGTTATTTCTTTTGCAGTTCCAAATTCCGAACCATCATACTGCAACGAAACTAAGATTATAAATTCTTATGAAGGCGTAATTGATGATGGTAGCGGACCTCTGCATCCTTACTTAAACAACATTGAATGTAATTGGCTTATAATTCCTAACGACTCCGCAAACGGAATTAAACTAAATTTCCTCAAATTCGACCTTGATGAAAACGACTATATAGTAATATTTGATGGCGATAACGAAACTGCTCCTGTTCTTGCTATATTCTACGGCGGAGAAAACACTTATGAAATTATAAGCACTTCCGATAAAGTACTGGTTAAATTTGTTACGGATAATGAAAATACTAACGATGGATGGCTTTTAAAATACGAAGGGATTCGACCGGTTTATTGTGCTATAATGACTTACCTGTATGAACCCGAAGGCATTATAACTGACGGCAGTGGGTCTTATCAATACCTTAACAGTACGACTTGCAACTGGAGAATTGAACCGCCAAATACTGAAAATATACTTATTACATTCGAAGAACTTGATTTAGAGCCTGTTTATGATTATGTAAAAGTTATAAATTCTACTGGTCAAACTGCTATGCAAGTTTCAGGCTCTACTCTACCCGATCCGATTTTAATAGTAGGACACAAAGCTAGCATAATGTTCAAATCTAACGCATCCGTTAGAGCAGGAGGATTCAAATTAAGATACGAGACAAATGTTACAAATATTTCTAAAAATACCGACACAAAGATCTTTTTATCCCCAAATCCTGCAAATCATTTTGTAAGTATTAATTCAAACCAAGAAATAAAAGAAATCACAATACTGTCACTTGACGGAAAATTACTTAAACATATTAAAGTTAATAACACCGATTACCGTGTAAACATTCAAGAATTAAGCTGCGGTTTGTATATACTCAATATTAAAACTTCAAATCAATTAGTAAATTTAAGACTTATTAAGAACTAGTTAGTAAGTAAGTTATTAGTCAGTTTGAGATTGTTTTGTGAGTGGGATGGTTTGTGTATAATTGTTGTATTAAAATTATTAAAATAAAAAAGGCTGCCTTTAGAGGCAGCCTTTTTTTATCTTTTAAAAACTCCATAAGGGCAAAAATTGATACACACTCCACAACCTGTACATTTATTTTTATCAATTTCCGGAGCAGAATATCCCGTTTGCTTTATTGCCCCCTGCGGACATGCCCATATTGCCGGACAATAGTGATTCTGTGGACAATAATCCCCTCTAACCTCAATATTTCTGTTCATATTATAACTTTAAATTATTGATTTTTCAAAACAATTTCTTTTAAAGTTTCTTTTGATTGAACACCAACATTCATCCAGATAACTTTTCCCTGTTTAAAAATCATTATGGTTGGAATACTCTGGATATTATAACGGTTTGCTAATGCCCGTTCATTATCTACATTAACTTTGTGAATAATAACTTTATTACCCAACTCAGACTTTAATTCATCAAGAATTGGAGCCTGAATGCGACATGGTTTGCACCAATCAGCATAAAAATCTACAATAACAGGAGTCTTACTCTGTATAACTTTATCAAAATCACCTCCGTAAACTTCTTCTGTTTTCACTTCATTTCTGCTATAAGTGTAAGCTAAAGCAATTCCTGTTGCTCCAATTACGATGCTCGCAATTAAAATTAAATTCGACAGTTTCATATTTTTAATTTTTAAAGTTTTACTTTGTTTTTTCATCTTCAACTTTTTTTTCAGGAATAAACAATCCACTTATTAAATATCCTAATAACAATCCGTATAGCGATGATAAATACCATTTTGATTGAATTGGACAAGCACCTGATGCACATCCTACATATTTCCAATACAGAAAACCTCCTATGCCCCCGAGAACGGTTAGTGCGATTCTGAAAATTAATTTATTTCTAAAGCTTTTTAACATTTTTATTTTTTTACAAAAATACTACAAAAAAATCTAAACGATTGTGACTAAAGTTACATAATAATTTTTATGCTAGCCAACATTTTTTTTAAACAAATTTTATTAAAACAAAAATCATAAAATTTTAATTTTTGGATACTTAATTTTGCAGCAACAAATTTTTAAAACGATGGATTATAAGAATGTATTGTTTGATCTTGATAGAACTTTATGGGATTTTGAAAAAAACAACATAGAAACTTTCAGCGAATTATTTTATAAATACAATCTCGACAAATTCTGTGAATTCGAAGAATTTTACAAAACATATCGAAAAATTAACGACGAACTTTGGGCTCAATACAGAGAACAAAAAATAACAAAAGATTACTTAAGCTGGAAAAGATTTGAATTAAGTGTCGGAAAATTTAAACCAATTGAGGTTGAAATTGCTAAAAAAATTTCGCAGGATTACATAGAAATAAGCCCTAAAAAAAACAATCTTTTTCCCGGAACACATGAAATTTTAACTTATTTAAAAGAAAAATCCTACAATTTATTTATTGTTACTAACGGATTCAAAGAAGTTCAATATAATAAAATCAGAAATTGCAACTTGGATAAATATTTTTCAAGAGTTTTCACTTCTGAAGAAGCCGGTTATAATAAACCTGACATAAGGTTTTTTAACTATGTTTTAAATGAATTAAATGCACAACCTCAAGAATGTATTATTATAGGTGATGACCCCGAAGTTGATATTAAAGGAGCTCTTCAAACAAATATAAAATCAATATGGTTCAATCCACAAATAAAAAAATCTGATTATCAAGCAGATTATGAAGTAAAATCACTTTTAGAAATTAAAAATATTCTTTAAAAAACTTAATTGATTTTTAAAGAAGAATCTGAATTAGAACCTTATACTTACAATTATATCAATATAATCCGGAATAAACTTTACGGTATTTTGCAAATCTTTCACAAAGAAATTATCCGGATCAACCAGATTCTGATTTAATTTATGGTAATAAACTATTTCCGGAGCATACTGAACAGAAATTACAGCATTTGGCGAAAGGTTAATATCAACCCCAATAGTTAAATCAACTCCGGTTTTAAAGAACGAAGTTTTTCTAAAACCTGCAATTTCACCTGTAGCAAAATTAAAATTCACATTTTCTACAGGATAACCTTTAAATTCCTTTGTATAATGATAATAATATTCATTTGTATTATGTATTCCGGCAATTATAGCTCCGCCAAAATAAAATCTCCAATCTTTATTGGGGAATGCATATTCTGCACCAACTCTAAAATCATAAGAAAACACATCATAATAAAATCTTCTCAAAACAAGAGAATCAACAAGTGTTGTATCATTATTTTTAATTATCGTATCTCGTTTTAATTTAAGGATATCAGTTTTTTCATTGTTGTAATGAAAATTTAGATAATTAATGCTGGTTCGTAGGTTCATATGGTCGTACAAGTGTTTGTATTGCATAAAAATTTTTGTTGAAGCAAGACGTCCGCCACCTAATATACCAAAAGCAGGATAAACATTTAAACCAAGCAAATTTCTAGGCAAAGTATCAACCCATACTGAATCTTTTTGAGCAATTTTATAATTATCATTTACGGAATTCTGTGCAAATATAATACTAGCTATTGCAATCAATAAAACGACAAATCCAATTTTTTTCATAATTAAATACATTTTAATAACACGAAATTACAAAAAATATTCTTTTAAACAAATAACTATTTTTTTTGAAAAATGTTGCCTGAATAAAAAAATCGTGGCAAGATTTTTTAATAAAATTCCTGCCACGACTAAAAGGTTCATTAAATACTATTACATATATGATTCTATTGGGTCACAGGTACAAACCAGGTTACGATCTCCATATCCGTTATCTATTTTTGCAACATAAGGCCAGAATTTATTTTCTTTGACCCATTCCAGCGGAAATGCTGCAACTTCACGAGTATAACAATGATTCCATTCCGATGCAACACATTCAAATTGAGTGTGCGGGGCATTTTTTACAGGATTATCATCTTTGGAATACTTACCGTTTTTAATTGCTTCGCATTCTTCTTTTATTGTTTTCATTGCCTGAACAAAACGATCAAGTTCCTGTTTGCTTTCGCTTTCGGTAGGTTCAACCATCAATGTTTCGTGTACCGGGAATGAAAGTGTTGGAGCATGGAAACCATAGTCCATCAATCTGCGAGCAATATCAGCAGATTCTACTCCGTAAAGTTCTCTGAATTTATGCAGATCAAGAATCATTTCGTGAGCACAGCGTCCTGTTTCGCCTGTGTAAAGTACACTGTAATAATCTTTTAATTCATTTGCAATATAATTTGCGTTGAGTAAAGCCATTTTTGTTGCTAATGTTAAACCTTCTTCGCCCATCATTTTGATGTAAGCATAAGTGATTGGTAAAACAAAAGCAGAACCAAATGGAGCTGCAGCAACAGCTTTAATAGCTTTTTCGCCTCCGGTTTTTACAACAGGATGCCCCGGTAAAAACTCAACTAAATGTTTTGCTACGGATACAGTACCAACCCCGGGACCTCCTCCACCGTGAGGAATTGCAAATGTTTTGTGCAAGTTAAGATGACAAACATCCGCTCCTATTGTTCCAGGATTTGTAAGACCTACTTGGGCATTCATATTTGCTCCATCCATATATACCTGTCCGCCGTTTTTGTGAACTATGTCAATCATTTCACAAATTCTGCTTTCAAAAACTCCATGGGTTGACGGATATGTAATCATTATTGCTGCAAGATTATCTTTATGCTGTTCGGCTTTAGCTTTAAGGTCTTCAACATCAATATTTCCTTTTTCGTCGCAGGCAACAACCACAACCTGCATTCCGGCCATCACTGCCGATGCGGGATTTGTACCGTGAGCTGATGATGGTATCAAACAAATATTTCTATGCCCCTCACCTCTGGACTTATGATATTCTCTTATAATCATTAAGCCGGCATGTTCTCCGGAAGCTCCTGAATTTGGCTGAACTGTAGTTGCAGCAAATCCTGTGATAATATTCAAATCATTTGTAAGATCTTTAATGAGCTGCAGATATCCTTCGGCTTGATCAGCCGGAACAAATGGATGTATATTTCCAAATTCTGGCCAGCTTAATGGCAACATCGCTGTAGCCGGATTTAATTTCATTGTGCAGCTTCCCAACGAAATCATTGAACGATTCAATGCAATATCACGGTTCTCGAGACGTTTGATGTACCTCATCATTTCGGTCTCGCTATGATATAGATTAAAAACTTTTTGCTTCAAAAAATCACTTTTTCGTTGTAAAGTTATATCATCAAATATCTCAATATTACTTACACGATTCCATGTTTTATTATTAGCTTTTGCAAAAATTTCAATTATATCATTGATGTCCTCAATACCTGTTAATTCATCTGTACTAAATCCAACAATTTTTTCGCCGACAAGATTAAAGTTAATTTTGAATTGATTTGAGATTGCCTGAATATCACAAGCCTTAATTCCATCGGGTAGAATAACTCTGACTGTGTCGAAGAAGTCTTTGTTTTCAATTGTATATCCAAGTTTTTCCAATTGTTCTGCAATAAATTTTGCAGCGGAATGAATATTTTTGGCAATTCTTTTAAGCCCTTGAGGACCATGATAAACAGCATACATTCCAGCCATTGTAGCCAGGAGAGCCTGAGCAGTACAAATGTTAGAAGTGGCTTTTTCACGTTTAATATGTTGTTCTCTTGTCTGCAAAGCCATTCTAAGAGCCTTATTTCCAAATTTATCAATACTAACACCTATAATACGGCCGGGGATACTGCGTTTATATTTATCTGATGTAGCTAAAAATGCGGCATGTGGTCCGCCAAAGCCCATTGGAATACCGAATCTTTGAGTAGAACCTACAGCGATATCTGCTCCCCATTCAGCAGGAGGAGTTAGTAATACTAAAGACATAATATCTGTTACAGCTGTTACGAGAACTTCATTTTGATGAGATGTTTCAGTGAATTTGGAGTAGTCTCTGATTTTCCCGCTTGCTGAAGGATATTGAACTATCGCACCAAAAGTCTTTCCATCAAAATTATATTCTTCGAATTTTCCAACAACAACTTCAACATCAGTAGCCTCGGCTCTGAGTTTAATTACTTCCAAAGTTTGCGGAAAAATATCTTCGTCAACAAACAAAACATTACGGTTTTCCTTCACAGCTTGTCTTGACCTTGCATCAAGCATCATGCTCATTGCTTCGGCAGCAGCTGTAGCTTCGTCTAATAATGAACTGTTGGATATTTCCATTCCTGTCAGCTCAGTAACAACAGTTTGAAAATTCAACAAAGCTTCTAAACGTCCTTGACTTATCTCAGCCTGATACGGAGTATACGAAGTGTACCATCCCGGATTTTCAAAAATGTTTCTTAGTATTACCGATGGAGTATGTGTACGATAATAACCAAGACCTATAAAACTACGATAAATTTTATTTTTAGAACCTATTGCTTTTATTTTACTCAGGTATTCATATTCTGTTATAGCAGGTTCTAATTGCAGTTTTTCTTTCAGTCTTATCTGTTTTGGGACGATCTGATCAACAAGTTCATCAAGACTTGAAACGCCGCACTTCGATAGCATTTCGCCCAATTCTTCCTCTCTGGGACCAATATGCCTGCTGGAAAATTTTTCTTTTTTCATTTTTGATATTTTTTTATTTATTAACTTTAAAACATTTCACAAAAAGACCGTAAAAATATAAATTTGTTCAAAAAAAATTCTATGCTAAATGTCAAGTTTTAAATTTTTCTTTCAAAAACACAAAAAAAACATTATTATCGCATTCTGAAAAATTAACAAAAAGATTATGAAAAATTGTCTGGTACTTTTGGCTTCCTTGGTTGTATGTTCAATAAACATGAATATTTGCAGAGCTCAAACTCAGCTTTCGTTATTAAATGGAAAACAATATAATTTGGATAATTTTAATCTTAATGAATCGGAAAAATATATTGAATTCACATATTTTAAAAACAGCGGAAAAATAAAAAAGAATTACGCTGATTATACCGATGTCTGGAGCCTGAATATTAATGGTGTTGACAGTATTTTTTATCGTCAGTTAGAACCCGAAGAATACAGTTTCGATGAGATGAAGAGTTTGGTGTTAGCCCGTCAGTTTGCAGTAAAAGAATATCACCCATGGTGGGCATTACCCGTAGGTTTTGTTATTGGATGCGTACCTATGTTTATGCCTCTGGATCCTTTTTCAAAAATACTTATTCCTATTGCTTATGTTGGGGCTATGAATTTTGTTAAACCCTCAAAATCTTATATCCTTCACAGATATGATTTTGCAGCCGGAGACGAATTATTTTATTATGGTTATAGAGACACGGCTCGAAAAAAAATATTTGCCCGTAGCACTGCCGGAGTTGTAGGCGGAGTATTTTTGGCAGGGATCCTGGTAGGAACACTTTCTCTTATTGATAAATAAAGTTAGTTAGAATTCCTTTGATAAACAATAAAATCATATTTGGGTCGTTTAAATGTGTTTGGGAATGATTGATAAAATGAAATGTTTAATAATTATATTATCACTTACTATACTTTGCGTTAATGAAGTTTTTGCTCAAGAACGAAGACTCCGCAAAGCTGACGAAACATTCGCAGCCGAAGAATATTATCAGGCAATGAAGGAGTATTCGGCAATATTGAAAAAAATTGAAAATAAATCGCAACGCAACGAAATATATTTTAAAATAGGTGAATGTTATTATATGATTGGCGATTACAAAAAAGCCAGATCAAACTACAGACGTGTTGCAAAAGATAAAGAATTTGAATACTTTGTTAAAATAAGACTTGCTGAAATAGAAATTCAAGAAGGAAATTTTGATAAAGCAGTGGAACTTTATAACGAGATTCTTGAAAAATACCCAAACGACAGTACTGCAATCAAAGGACTGGAATCTGCAAATATCGCTGTAGAGTGGATGAATCGTCCAACAAGATATTATCACGAAAAAGCAAAACATTTAAACAGTAAAAGAAATGATTTTAGTCCGAGTGTTGACGAAAAATCAGGTTACGACCATGTTTATTTTAGCTCAACCAGAGATGAGTCTAAAGGAAAAAAAATAAGTCGAATTACAGGAGATAAGTTTTCTGATTTGTATGTAGTAAAATTTGAAAGAAATGGTAAGTGGAGCGATGTAATTCCACTTGATTCACTAAATACTGAAATTGACGAAGGTACGCCCTGTATTTTTGATGATGGTAAAAAGTTTTACTTTACACGCTGTTTAGCTGAAAAAGGGAAAAAAGTAGGTTGCCAGATTTATGAAGCTCAAAAAGTTGATGGTGTTTGGATGAATCCCACACGACTTGACTTTGTGCCCGATACCGTTTCAATAGGACATCCGGCTGTTTCTCCGGATGGAAATACCATATATTTCTCGGCTCGTATGCAAGGTGGATATGGTGGAGCAGATATCTGGTACGTAGAAAAAGCAGAAGGAGGTTGGTCGAAACCAAAAAATATGGGACCTGCCATAAACTCCAAAGGCGATGAGTTATTCCCTTTCATGCGTGCCGACGGAACGTTATACTATTCATCAACAAAACATCCCACAATGGGTGGACTTGATATTTTCATTGCCACCAAAGCCGAAAACGGAAAATGGACATCTTACAATCCTGGACCTCCGTTTAACAGCAACGGAAATGATTTTGGCATTTACGTATATGGAAAGGAAGATAAAGGCTATTTCACCTCCGATCGTAAAGGAACAAAAGGTGAAGATATTTTCTGGTTTGAGAAAAAACCTCAAGTTCTTAAACTCACAGGAACTGTTCGTGATATTGACAATTCAAAAATGCTCGATTCGTGTGTTGTTATGCTTTTTGGTAGCGACGGAACAAGCTTCAGAGATACATCATCAATTGCAGGAAAAGAAGGAAAATTTAATTTCAATCTAAAGCCCAACACAGACTATGTTTTCGTTGTTACTAAAAACGGATACTTTAACGGTAAAGGCAGATTTTCGACTGTAGGCGAAGAATTCGACAAAACTTATGAATATGAAATACTGCTCGAAAACTTAAATAAAACATTCGAGATTCCAAACATTGAATTTGAATTCGGTAGATGGGACTTAAACGAAAGTTCGAAACGAACCCTCGACAGCATTGCGAGAATTTTATTCGAAAATCCAAACATTATTATTGAATTATCTGCTCATACCGATATGATTGGCAGCGAAGAGGCAAATGTTGAATTAAGCCAGAAAAGAGCAAACTCTGTTATGGACTATATTAAATCCAAAGGTATTCCCGAAGGAAGACTAATAGCAAAAGGATATGGCAAGTCAAAACCTAAAGTAATTACTAAATACGACCCGCGTTTCCCGTTTTTACCCATAGGTACTGTTTTAACAGAAGAATTTATTCTCAGCTTACCTCCCGAGCAACAGGTAGTTGCCAATCAGCAAAATCGGCGTGTGGAAATGAAAGTTATAGGTAATGATTACATTCCAAGCTTAGATTGATGATTGATGTGTTTTTTGTTAAAAACTATGTTCATAGTTTTTCATCAATAAAGTTTTAAGTAATGATTAATCGAGTTAGTTTTACCTAAATTTTATTTACGTGGTACTAAACTACATCTGGATAGGATTTTTCATAATTGCTTTTGTCATTGCTCTGATAAAGCTGATATTTTTCGGAGATATGCAGGTGTTCCCCGAAATAATGAACAGCACCTTCGATATGGCCAAACTGGGATTCGAATTATCACTCGGGCTTACCGGAGTAATGACTCTCTGGCTAGGAATTATGAAAATAGGAGAAAAAGGTGGGGCTGTAAATTATTTATCAAAAGCTATTTCACCTCTATTCAACAAATTGTTTCCCGATATTCCTAAAAATCATCCTGTACACGGTTCAATGGTAATGAATCTGGCTGCCAATATGCTCGGTTTGGATAATGCAGCAACGCCTCTGGGATTAAAAGCAATGAATGAACTTCAGGAACTTAATACAAATAAAGACAGAGCCTCAAACTCAATGATAATGTTTTTGGTACTTAATACATCCGGATTAACGATTATACCTATCAGCATTCTGGTTTATCGTGCTCAAATGGGAGCTGCAAATCCCACAGATGTTTTTTTACCTATACTCCTTAGCACATTTTTCAGTACTCTTGCCGGAATAATAACAGTTTCCATATTTCAAAAAATTAATCTTTTTTGCAAAGAAATATTACTATACCTCGGAGGCATTACTTTAGTAATAAGCTCGATAATATACATTTTCACAACAATGTCTCAAGACACTTTAAATGTAGTCTCTACCCTAAGTGCAAATTTGATTTTATTTTCCATAATTATTATTTTTATAATATTAGCTCTGAGAAAGAGAATAAATGTTTACGAGACATTCATTGACGGAGCAAAAGAGGGCTTTGGAATAGCTGTTAAAATTATTCCATATTTAATTGCAATTTTAGTTTCTATTGGAGTTTTCAGAGCTTCGGGAGCGATGGAATCCTTAATTGAAGGCATAAAATGTTTTTTTGCGTCTTTGCATTCAGATATTTCATTTGTTGATGCTCTTCCGGTAGCATTTATGAAACCTCTTAGCGGCAGCGGAGCCAGAGGCTTAATGGTTGACGTAATGAATACTTACGGAGTAGATTCATTTGCAGGAAGGCTTGCTTGTACTTTTCAGGGAGCCACAGATACCACTTTTTATATTATTGCAGTATATTTTGGTTCTGTTGGAATTAAAAACACAAGCTATGCCGTAAGTGCAGGACTAATTGCAGACCTTGCCGGAATTATTGCTGCTATTTTCATTGCTTATTTATTTTTCGGTTAAAATTTTAAAATTATGATACCATTTTCGCCACCGAGAATTGATGAAAAAATTATTGCTGAAGTTGTTGATACTTTAAAATCCGGATGGATAACTACCGGACCCAAAACCAAACTTTTTGAAAAAAAACTTGTTGAATATACAGGAGCAAAAGCTGTACTGTGTTTAAACTCTGCCACCGCCGGGCTTGAACTGATGCTCAGGTGGTTTGGTGTCGGAAAAGGCGACGAAGTGATTGTGCCGGCTTATACTTATTGTGCTACTGCAAATGTTGTAATACATTGCGGAGCAAAACCGATTATGGCAGATGTTGATGAAAATACTTTTAATATCAATATAGACAACCTCAAAAAAGTAGTATCAAAACGCACAAAAGTAATCATGCCGGTTGATTTGGGAGGCTTTCCTTGTGATTACGACGCCATAAATGAATTCGTAAATGCTCCGGCCATAAAAAATCTTTTTACCCCAAACAACCCGATTCAAAAAGAACTTGGTAGAATTATGGTTTTATCGGATGCTGCCCATTCATTAGGTGCTGTTTACAAAGGACGTAAGACCGGTTCGCTCTGTGATGTTACTGTTTTCTCTTTTCATGCCGTAAAAAACCTCACTACTGCCGAAGGTGGTGCAGTTGCATTGAATTTGCCGGAAAATTTCGACAACGAAGAACTTTATAAATTTCTGTGTGTCTTATCACTGCACGGACAAAACAAAGATGCTCTGGCAAAAACAACAGGGAACTGGAAATATGATGTTATTACTGCCGGACATAAAATGAACATGACAGACATACAAGCCTCTATCGGACTCGTAGAACTCGAACGATATGATAATGACACTCTGATTAAACGCAAAAAAATCTTCGACTTTTACACACAGGCATTTTCAAATGATAGCAGATTTATTTGCCCGATTTACGAAACTGACAGCATAAAATCATCATATCACGTTTATTTATTGAGAATAAATAATTGCACAGAGGAACAACGCGACGAAATTATACGGCGAATTACTTCAAAAGGAGTAGCCGTAAATGTTCACTTTCAACCATTGCCACTTTTATCTTTCTACAAAAATCTGGGCTATAAAATATCGGATTATCCTACTGCTTACAAAAACTACAGTTGCGAGATAAGTTTACCGGTATTTTATGATTTAACAGATGAGATGATGCAAACAGTTGTAAATGCAGCTAAAGAAAGTGTTTGATACAAATTTAATGCATTAATAATTGTTGCCACGAATGCACAACTGATTAAATAATATTTTAAATTAGTGTTTATTCGTGTAATTCGTGGCTATCAAAAATTCTACATTAAAATCTAAAATAAATAAACGGATTAAATCCGGACGAAACAATTGAAGCAAGACTAATAACAAATAGCAGAAAAATAATCGGGCTCATAACCCAATGCCTTTTCAATGTATAATTATCAAAAAACACTTTTTCCATAATTTTTTCTCCGGGTTTTACAGACACAAAGAATGCAAAAATTGCAGCAACAATAATTATAGTAATAACTTCCGGGTCAACATATCCAATTCCTGAAAACTTAAACTCAAAAAGTTTTTTATAGAATGAAATAGCATATTTTAAAGTTTCGCTTCGGAAAAGTACCCAACCGAGAGAGGCAATAAAAAATGTTAAAATTATTCGAAAGATTTTATTTGTTTTTTCCAGCAACCGAACAAGAAACCATCTGTCTAAAATCAGGAATAATCCATGATATGCTCCCCAGATTACAAAAGTCCAGTTTGCACCGTGCCAAAGTCCGGACACAAGAAATACAAACCATAAATTAAAATATAATCTGAATTTTGAATTTACCCTGTTACCACCGAGAGGAATATAAAGATAATCTCTCATCCAGCGGCCTAAGGTCATGTGCCAGCGACGCCAGAATTCTGTAATTGATTGAGAAACATAAGGACTATTAAAATTCTCAGGGAAGTTAAAGCCTATCATACGGCCAATCCCAATTGCCATATCGGAATATCCCGAAAAATCAAAATATATTTGAAAAGTATAAGCCATTAGTCCGAGCCAGGCTAATCCTGAGCTCATACTTTGAGGATCCATTGCAAAAATTCTGTCTGCCTCCGCTCCTACAACATTTGCAATTAGTACCTTTTTTGCCAGACCAATCACAAAACGATAAAATCCTATAAGTTTATTATCAATAGTTTCATACTTTTCTCTATCAACAAGTTGGTCGGCAATTTCGCTGTATCGCACAATTGGTCCGGCAATTAATTGAGGAAACAACAGTATATACAAGCACAAATCTGTTACCTTCTCTAAAGGTTGATATTTTCCTCGATAAACATCTATTGCATAAGTAAATTTCTGAAATGTAAAAAAAGATATTCCTATTGGTAGAACAAGTTTTGTAAAATGCACAGCTTTAAAGCCAAGAGCTTGAAGAATTACATTAAAGTTCTCAACAAAAAAGTTGCTGTATTTAAAATATATTAAAAGGCCAAGATTTAAAGCTACAGAAAGACTTACCCATAATTTTTTATGTTTTGGATTTTGAGATTTATACATCTCCTTAACGATGTAAAAATCCGCAAATATTGAGGCTATAACAACAAAAATAAACTTTGGAGCTCCCCAGGCATAAAAGAAAATACTTGCAGCAAGAGCAACGTAGTTTTTATATTTCTTATCTGCCAAATAATAAAACAGCAAGAAAAAAGGTAAAAAATAAACTAAAAAAATCGTACTGCTAAAAACCATAAGAAAAATTTTGGCAAAGATAAAATTCAATTCGGTAAAAAAACAGGCAAAATATAATTTGCCTGCTATGTTTGTTCAAAATATTTTATTTACATTTTTACGACCTTAAGTGTCTCAAAATACTCATTACACAGATGCAATTCTACAGGCTTTCCGTCAAAGACGTATTCAGAAATATAGGCAGCAAAATCGCGAGCAATTTCCTGGTAATATTCATCCTGGTCATAGCCTTCCATAACAACCATCTTAAATTGATATGTTTTGTCTTCTTTTGTGAGTTGAACAGATTTTGTACCTTCTGAATTATTAAACCCTGATTCAAGTAAAAAGTTTCCAAGCTTTTCTGCATCCTGTTTTGTAACTTTGTCGGTATAATATAATTCAACATTATCAAAAATCAACAGTTGTCCATAATTTAGCATTTCAACAACTTTGAGTGTTTTTAAATTTTTGTCGCACAAATGTATTTCTACTGTTTTTCCATCAAAAACCTCATAGGACAATTCATTGGCAACTACTTTAAAAAGTGAAATATATTCTTGATCTTGATCTATTCCTTCTTTTACGACAACCCTAACTAAATAAATATCTCCTGATTTTACGAGTTGAACAGTTTTGGTTTCGCCGTCATTCCATCCGTTATCCTTCAAATAATTTCCAAGTTTATCAACTTCTTCAATAGAAACTCCTTTTTTGTAATATACTTCAATATTTCCAAATTCTTTCTTTTTACCATAAGGATTGCAAGAAACTAAAAATCCAATTACTAAACTCAAGAAAATAAACAAATATGTTCTCTTTTTCATAATTTGTAAGTTTTAGTTGTTAAACAAAATTATTCTCACCTACGAATATATAAAAATATTAAAACAAATTACAAAATTTATAAATTTGAAACAAAAAACTTTATGAAATTATTAAAAGTATCAATATTAATCCATTTAACATTTTACGGAATGGTTTTTTCTCAAAATCTCGAAACACAATTCAATAACATAGCCTCAACCAACGATATGATGGGCGGTAGCCTCGTGGTTTTCTGCAAAGACGGAATTATTGAAAACATTTCGTACGGCAAGGCAGATTACAACAGAAACATCCCGGTTACAAATCAAACCAAATACAGAATTGCAAGTATTTCCAAAACAATTACAGCTATAGCAATTATGCAGCTGGTTCAACAAAATTTACTTTCGCTCGACGATGATATAGGAAATATTCTTAATTACGATGTAAAAAATCCGAGTTATCCAAATACAGCTATTACTATAAGAATGTTGTTATCACACACTTCTTCAATCATTGACGGTACAACTTACAGCAGTTTTATGCAGGCTACCGTTAATGACAATCCGATTCCTGACCTCAGTGAAATTCTTTGCCCCGGCGGGACTTATTACACAAGCGGACAATTCACAAATACAGTTCCGGGAATATACTTCAATTATTCTAATCTAAATTATGTTATACTTGGAACTATTGTCGAAAAAATCTCCGGACAGCGCTTCGATATTTATTGTAAACAAAATATCTGCATTCCTTTAAATATTGATGCATCGTTTAATGTTAACGACCTAACAGATATAAATCAACTTGCGGTGTTGTATCGTAAAATTTATGGCGTTTGGACACCTCAAGCTGATAATTATCTAGGGACACAACCCAGCTTTACAAACCTCGAAGAATATATTCCTGGGACTAACGGTGGAAGATTCGGACCTCAAGGAGGATTTCGTTGCTCTGCCGAAGATCTTGCAAAAATTTTCATTGCTTTGCTTAATAAAGGAACCTATCATGAGGTACAAATTTTAGCCGAAGAAACTTGTAGCGAGATGTTTACAAGTCAATGGAACTATAATGGCACAAACGGGAATAATTATTACGGATTATTTAGAAACTGGGGGCTGGGAGTACATATTACAACTTCCACTCCTGGAAGCGATATTATCTTAACCTCAAGCACTTCGATGTTTGGACATCCGGGCGAAGCTTATGGTCTGGTGAGTGATGCTTATGTTGACACTTTAAGGCAAATAGGTTTCATATTTATTACAAATGGTGTTGGGACAGGTTATCAAACAAATAATTATTCTGCTTTTTATACAGTTGAACAAGAGGTTTTCGATGCAATTGAAAATTTCTCGGATTTTTCTGCCTGCAACCACTCCATTATAGCTGAATCAACAAAAAAACACACCGAAATTTTTCCAAATCCATTTGATAAACTACTATACATTAATTCTAATAATGCGGAAAAAATTACAATCTACGATTTAGCTGGCAAAATAATTTATGAAAACAATTTTCCTAAAAAAAATCTTTCAATAGATACTCAAAACTTCAAACCCGGCTTTTTTATTTTAGAGATTAAAACCTATAATAATTCCGAAAAAAAGAAAATAGTAAAGCTCTGATTCTAAAACAATTTTCGGAATAAATACAAGAAAAAGCTAAGCACAACAGAAATTAAAATCATGCTGGTTATAGGAAAATATAATTTAAAGTTTTCCTTTTCGATTTTAATATCTCCAGGAAGATTTCCAAACCAGCTGAATTTATCTCCATTAAAATACAATAATATTCCGACTAAAATCAAAACAATTCCAATAACAATTAAATATTTTGCGATAATATTCATAGTTCTATATTTGTACAAAATACCAACAAAACTCTAATAATTTGTTGTCCATACATCACGTTCCGGTAAATATAAAAGCCATAATAAATTCAAACTATAATAAGGTTTTAGAGTATAGTCTGCAATTATCTTTTTTATAGGATGATAAGCTGCTTCAAACAAAATTCTGGAATTAGCAAGTGGTATTCCAAGTGAAAGTCCTACTGCAACATCAGGTTTTATTGCGACATCATCGTTCAGATAAATAAGTTCTCCTCCCAATCTTGCTGAAAACGAGTATTTAAAAAATCCTTTATCAGAATAAAACCTCGGACCTAAATATAATCCGAATGAATTCCATTTTGTGTTATTATTGTCAAAAGAAATGTTTTTATAATCCAGTCTATATTCCAGTGATGTTGATTGTGCATCAAGAGATGGTACACTAAAACCTCCTAACCCAAACATAATAAAACTGCCATTGGATATAAAATTTTGTTGATATTGCATATCACATCCCGGAGCAATACCACCATAAAAATAAAAGAAAATTGATGATAAACTAATCAAACGGGGATACTTGTGCGTTACCTCAACCTCAATATCCTGAGACTTCAAAATCAATATTCCAAAAACAAAAGTCAAGAATAAAAATATTTTTCTCATAACAATTTTGTTTAAGACAATAGATTAAATGAAATAAAGTGTAGTACAAAATTATATATTTATTTTTATGTCAGATTAAAGTTTCATAATTTTTTTGTAAATCCAGATTCAGCATTGTAAATGAACCATTTGCAGGAGGTCCGATTATGACGGAGATAGATCGGTGTCGAAACCATATTGAATAGCGAAGCCCAAACCAAGCACTAAGTCATTATATTGCTGCTAATTAATACAGGATACCAAATTCAAATGTTCTGAATTATTGACAAAGACGCAGTTTAAAATGATTTAATACTCTTAAAACACGTATCTAATCACAGACAAGTATTTTGTGGTATTTACATCATACTCATTTCTACTTTACAACAACAAACTTTTTATTTAAGGTAAAGTCATCGCAAAAAATCTGGAAAGTGTAAACTCCTGAATTTAAAGAATTTATGTTTATCGAATTTTCGGAATATATGCCATTGAAAATAATTTTTCCACTTATATCTATAATTTTCAAAATAGCATCGTTAAGATTTTTATTTGATTTAATAGTTATATATTCGCTTGCCGGATTAGGATAAATTTCAATAAGATAATCCTGATTCTGTTTTATATTATCGCAAATGTAAACAGGAATATTTAATTCATAAAATTCTGAAATACAGTCGTAGGTAGAGATATGCCAGTCGTAAAAATAGTAATAATACTGAGTTGGGTAAGAAGAAGCTGAACTGTGTTTAATTGAAACAACTCCCGGAATCTGATACGGATAATTTAGACTTGCGGATTGATCTGATCTAAAAAGATATGGTGTTCCGAGTCCCGCAAGTTGTAAATTATTTTCAACTGGCACATTAAAACCGAGACTTATGTATGAAACTCCGGCAGGACAATAAACCTCCCGAACATCAATTATTTGTTGAGATGAGTTGCGAAGAGCGATAGTTCTATTTCCGGCATATTGAGCATTGACAAGTACAGAATCCAGGACAAAAGGCTGATAAGCATCAAAAACAAGGTAATGAATGTATGAAGGATTACCGAAAAAGCTGCCTCCGCTGGTTAAAACTGTCTCACCTACGGAAAATGCTTCTCCCGGAACAAATTCACGTAAGTAATATGTTATATATGGAGTTTCCCATACATCTGGAGCGGGATGTTCCATAAAATTTCCGGAAAAGAATTCCTGCTCATCCTCGGGACTATTATACCATAAAATAGTACCACCAGAGGATTGCAAATCAATTGAAAATGGCTCTCCATCGCAAGCTTCTATAGGGTTTTGTTGAGGAAATTCAAGGAGATTAACAGTTATGTAGTTATTTTTAATTAATGTATTTTCTCCGTATTGATTTGAGACGGTAAGGCTAACGTTGTAAGTTCCGCTCTGCATGTATGTATGAACAGGGTTTTGTTCTGTTGATGTATTTCCATCACCGAAATTCCAGAGCCATTGTTGAGGATTATTAATAGAATTATCAATAAATTGCACTACTCCCAAGCATGAGTTAAGAGGTTCAGCAAAGAAATAGGGAGTTGGAGGATTTTCGCTTCCAATACAATCAAATTGAATTTTGAAACCTTGCAAAGCCAATCCGGCATCACTGTAGAATCTGATAGTAATAGCATTACCTGAACTTGTAATAATACCAGGATTTCCTGTTGTATTACAATAATAAGTGTTGTTAATTAAAGTAGCGGCAATTGACGTTCCGTCATAAAAAGCAATATAATCATAATCGCAGTATGAACCGCTTCCTGGTTCTATATCAAATTCCAGAATATTAAGTTGAATTTGATTACCGTCAGGAGCAATGATAGTAATGCTTGCATCAGTGTTGTCGTAATAGTTTTGAGTAGGACCTCCTGCATCGTAAATAATTCCGTTACAACCTTCAACAATTTGATTTCCTGATTGAGGCATCAAGTAAAAGCATGGTATTGAAGGATCAATAAAAACGAAATTTTCCTTAACCATTTGTTGAGTACCACAAGATCCTGAAACTGTAAGAGTAACGGTAAAACTTCCGAAACTTGTATATATATGAGCAGGATTTATTTCTGTTGAAGTAGCACCATCTCCAAAGTCCCACAAGAAATTGTCTCCATTATAGCTTTGATTATTAAATTGCACCACAAAAGGAGGCTGACAGGCTTCAGTTACATTGGCATTAAAATCGGCATGGACAATATTTTCATAGGGAGATGCGACTCCGATAGCATAAAAAGCGTTGCCAACAGCTTCCACTTCAGGTGAACATGCTCCATAAAGGTCAGCAGCAGCCTGCATACCATAAAACCAAGCATCGTTGTAGTTTGAATTTGGAGTTAGATAAACCGTTTGCATGCGGAACATAATTTTTTCGGCTTTCAAAATACCAATTTCTGATACCGAATAAGAATTTCCGTGATCGTTAGTACCTGATCCCCCTTGGCAAAGCAAATAAAACAAGTAGGCCATAGGTCCGTTATTGGTATGTACGCCACCGTAATCCTGAGTTCCTGAATACCAATATTGACCAAGATATGTATCAGGTTTGTTGTAAGCTTTTGGATTAGACAATGATCTTATCACAATTCCAATGTCTTCTCCGATTGTCCAATCGGCATACTCGGGAACAGCATAAAATTCTATTGCTGTTCCAAAAATATCAGAAAAGGCCTCATTAAGAGCTCCGGATTCGTTAATATAGTTCAGATTGCTTGTATATGTTGTTAGTCCATGGCTAATTTCATGCCCGCAGATGTCTATAGTAGTAAGTGGAGTAATATTTTGGTCGGGATTTCCATCTCCGTAAGTCATATATTGACCATTCCAGAAAGCATTTACATTTGAACTCATTCCATAATCAATAAGATTAAAATGCACAAAGGACCAAAGACGATATCCATTACCGTCAATGCTGTTTCTGGAGTGGCGATTTAGAAAATAATCATAGGTTGATATTGTAGCAAAATGAGCATCAGGAGCATACTGGTCAAGTTGAGGATTTACATTATTCCAGTAATTATCATTATCATAGAACTCCACAGCATTTGCCCAACTGCTTGTATTCTGGCAATTTAGTGTTCTAATACCCTGCCCTCTTGTTCTATCGTCAAGTATATAGTTACTGCCTGTGTACCAGGTATTGATTTGTTTTGTCCCGCTATATTGTGTTACTGCAGTTCCAATTTCATTTGAATTATGCAGTGTGGTAATAGAAAAAAGCACTTTTCCATTTTGTGCATCTACATAAACATTTTGTCTTGACAGCGGATAGCGAGCATAAACATCAAATTTATAAGCTGCTTTGAATTCAGAATCTTTAAACTCTATATTTGAAGGAACTATTACTTTTTCAGCTTTAGGAAAATAAGTAGCTTGATCATTCCCGGTAAAAATTTTCAAAAAATTTTCTTCATCGGCAGATTCCCACATATATTGGTTGGCACCGACAAAATTCAAAGCCGATTGCAAAGCAGCTTGTTCAGAAATATTAAATTGAGAATTACATTCAATTTTATCAATAACATCTCCATTAAATGCAACTACTTTACCATTTTTAGAATGAATGTGTAATCTGGAAAATTCAACCGGATAACCTGCAAAAGTCTGATAATATCTGGATGTAATTTCTATCTCGTTATTGTTCTGCTCCTGAAACTTAACAAAATCAATTTTATTATCATTCGATATTGCCTTTATAAGATATAAAACTTTATCTGTGGATAAGTTAGCATTATCTCTAAATTTCACAAAATCCGGAATTTTGGAATAATTTTTTAATCTGAGAATTTGAGCATCAGGAAATAATTGTGAGGCTTTTTCACCATGATAAATCTGAGAATAAGCGAATCCTACACTATAAACAAAAGCTAAAAATAAAAGAATCTTTTTCATAAAAACAGTTAAAAAAATGAATAATATTTTTTTGCAAGATACTTAAAAATATAAAATGATGAACAAAAATTATCGTATTCCGGCTTTTCTTATAGCATCGCGATATTTTTTTGCATTTCTTTCGTGTTGAGCAAGAGTAACTGCAAATTCGTGATAACCGGAAAAATCTGCTTTAGCACAAAAATAGAGGTAATTATGTTTTTCATAATTAAGCACTGCATCAATTGAAGATATTGACGGAATATTTATTGGACCTGGTGGTAATCCAGGATATTTATATGTATTGTATGGTGAATCTATTTCAAGATGACAGTTTAAAACCCGCTTGATAGAAAAATCTCCAACAGCAAAAATCACAGTAGGGTCTGCTTGAAGTAGCATTCCTTTATTCAGTCTGTTAATATAAACTCCTGCAACACGAGCTTTTTCGTCATTTTTCTGCGTTTCGGCTTCCACTATAGAGGCTAGCACCGAAACTTCAACAGGCGTTAAACCTATTTTTGATGCTTTATTTCTGCGTTCATCATTCCAAAACTTTTTATATTCATCAGACAACCTGTCAATTAAATTTTCGGGAGTGGTTGTCCAATAAACTTCATAAGTATTTGGAATAAACATTGCCATAAATGTCTCACTATTAAACCCGTATTTCTCGGCTGTCTGAGAGTTAGTTAAATATTCAGCAATTGCTGCAGAATCAGCTTCAATATATATTGCAAACTTTCCTGCAAGTATTTCAAGACTCCTTACCGAAATAAAACTTAAATTTACCGGAGTTTGTCTCCCACTACGCAAAAGATTTACCAGCTCATTGTTAGACATCCCGTTATACAACTCATACCTACCTGCTTTTACTGAATTGACATATTTCTTTTTTTCGGCAACAAAACGAAAAGAATTAATATCGTCAACATAATTATTCTCTTTCAGAATTCGGCAAACATCTTCAAAATTGGAACCTGTAGGTATATAAAGAAATTCTTTTGATTTACTCAGCTTAACATTTGGTTTAAAAATATAATTATAATATTTCATCCCAAAAAGTCCGCCCAAAATCAGGATAACTACAAAAACCACCAATAGAAAAGGAATAAATTTTTTCTTTTTAGCCATCGTCATTTTTTATTTAAAATGGCAAATTTATCTTTTTATCCGAAATAAATAAATTCCGACAGAGTAATTTTAATAACGAAATTGCCATTCTTTTAAGTAATAAAATTTTGAGGTTTTCCACTTTCGTTTTGTTGGAAAAGCATACTCTAATGAAGTATATTTTGTAACAAAAGCAGCATAAAACTCTTCCACCAGTGTGTAAAATGGCCAAATGTTCTTTTGTAGTAAATAACTCTGTGCAAAAGGTTTAAAGCTATGTGTTATAAAACCTAAAAAATAATTACAATACATCGCTATGTATTTTGTTGCCACACCTTTTAAACTTTTATTTATCCAAATTTTAAACAATTGATTCTGAATGTTGAAAGATCTTATTTTACTATCTATTTTAATTTTGCTTTCAAAATCAATTATTTTCGTATTTCTTTTCTTTGCAAAATCTTTAAAACAATCTATGTCAGGACAGGTTATTATCTTTATCTGCTTCATCTTTTTCTCGAATAAGCGTTGAAGATGTTCCTTTTTTAAACCACCAACATTGGACAACTTCATCTCCCCACGAACATTGTCCTTTACAGATAAAATTCTGGTCTTATACTTATCGTCACATAAAAATATTGGATCATTTCCGGTGGTACGACTGTTTGGAATGCCTTTACGTCCCTTCTGATTAAACAAAAACCACAAATCTTGCATAAATAATTCACTCAAAAAATTCTTGTCATTCAAAGGTATTGACATCAGAATTTTATGCCTCCAGTCAAAAGCCGTCAATGGAGCAATTTCAAAACGTTTACACATTTTTTTCAAACTTGCCATTCCTTCTCTTTGAATGAATTTAGCGTAACTTATAAACAAATCTTTTTTGTGAATGTAATGCAAACTTGTTCCTGTACTTGGTAAAAATGTTCTCCTACAGCTTTTACATTTATAACGATAAGTATATTTATACTTACCATGCTTCACAAATTCCTCACTACCGCACCATGGGCAATGCCTAACCTTAATCACTTTTTGATAAATATTAAGCAATTCTTTAGACGGGTTGTTTGACATAAAATTAAAATTTGGTACAAAGATATAAAATACCCACATAATTTTGTATTAGAGGAAAAATTTATTTAACAAAAAATATAATTCTTGTATTATTGCACTGATAATCTTTATGCTATGCTTTTTATTTACCATAAAATAACTTTTTCCTCAAAAAGATTTTCTACTATCAGGTTTTTCTTTTTGTCTAATTTTTTTCGTTTCCTTATATTTTTTATCTTAATTTTGTTAATTATAATCCTTACATACTCTTGCGATAATGATTCCTCTCGATGTTTCAAATCTAATGGAGAAATCAAAACAGTTAAGTATGATTTGGAGTATTTTGATAAAGTGAAAATTTACAGTGATTTTGAAATTGTTTTCGAAAACTCTCCTTTTCATTCTATTACAATTACCACAGGAAAAAACTTATTACCTTTTATTGATTACGATGTTGAAAATTCCGTTTTAACACTAAGGGATAGAAATGGCTGTGATTTTTTAAGAAAATATTTAAAAACTAAATTAATAATTTCTGCACCTAAGCTTTCACAAATTGACATAATGGAAACTTGTGACTTAATAAGTTATGACACATTATATTTTGACAAGTTATTAATTGATAATTATGGAGGAATTTTAAAAACAGATTTACTGCTTTTTGGGGACAGTTTATATTTTCGTTGCCATGCAAGTACAGGAGACTATAGACTAAAAGGCAGTTCTAAGTTTGCATATTTTTATAATCGAGGTTCCGGGTATTTACGAGCAAGAGCTTTTATTGCTGATTACATTCATGCTGTTCATTATTCACTCGGAGATTCTGAAGTTAACGCGAAGGATGCTTTAAAAATTGAATTCATTGATTACGGAAGAATTTTATCTTTTTCAGACAAGTGTCCTTTGATAATAACAGATAGAAACTGGGGCGATAAATTTGAAAATTTAGGTTGTCCCCAATAAATTAGGTTTTTATTTATCGTATTTTCTAACTATAAAAACATCATAATCACCAAGATAATTAAACCCGTATTTTTGATAAAGTTTGCGAGCAACAAAATTTTCTTTATGTACTTCAAGTTTTATTTGCAATCCTGATTTACGAGCATAGTCCATCGTTTTTTCCATTAAAAGATGACTTAATCCTTTCCCTTGATATTGTGGAAGAATTCCGAAATGATGTAAATACAGTCTTCGTTTATCGTTAGTAATCCATGATGTTCCGATTATTGTCCCGAAAAGTTTTTCGGTTAAAACAAACAATGCTCCTCCACTATTTATAGTGTTTTTAATTATTTCAAGATTATCTCCTCTATGAGCTCCTCCCATATCAGTTGCATTCCAAACTTCTAACACTCCGTCATAATCAGATTCGTAAAAATCTCTTACATAATAAATTTCGCTTGCCATAGTAAACAGTTTTTTAATAATTTTTTAATCTTTTTACATAATCTAAAAACAAATTCAAACTACGATATTTAGTTTCATCAAATTTAAAATCAACACATTCTGAATAATAGTGATTTAAATCTATGTAGGGATAATCATTTTGGTAAAACTTTGAAACTTGTGATAAGTTATCTATGCCATTTTTGAATATATTGTTTAGATTATTAATTACAGTTTGAGGCACTGAACTAAGAGCAACCCATACTGCAAAAACTGCAGGCAATCCGGTTAATTTATTCCATTCTTGAGCTAAATCCGTTGCATATTTATAATTTTTTCTGATTTTCATAGCTCGGTCGCCAATAACTACTCCTCCTATTTCATTGTCAATGTTTTGTTCATAGCCATTTTGAGATGGAAGAAAATTCAATTCTCTTTTCCACAGGAGTTGATTTAGAATTTTAACTAATAAAATAGATGTTTTGGATTGATAATCCAATAATATTGTATTTAGCTCATTTATAGGCTTTTGACTTAACAATAAAACCGATTCAACTTTATTTTTCGCTGCAATACAATAATCAGAAAAAATTCTAACATCTTCAAGTTCAATTAGCGCTCCAACAGGAACAAGACTTATTTGTGAATTTTTATTTTTAATTAATTCAAAACACTTTGATGGATAACAAAATTCCAAATCAAGATGGTTCTCGCTGAATTGAGAGTTTTCCAGAGAATATCTAAAAGGCAAAGTATTGGAATAAGACACTAAAGAAATCTTAAACATTATTCATTATTAAAAATTTTTGTCAAAATTAATTTAATTTTTTAATTATTTTCTTTTGAATTTTTTAATCTTTTTTTCAATTCTACAATACATTAAAATTAAGTTTTTTGCAGCAAAAAGCATTTTATTATATTACTTTAATATTTTATAATACTCATTTAACATAAAATTATTCTATTTTTTTATCACTTTTTATTATTTATCGTTTGTAGTAAAAAGTTTTTCGATATATTTACAGAGCCAAATTAAGCGAGGTTTGAAAATGAAAAAAATTTTAGTTTTATTAGTTCTGTTTTTGTATTGTTTGAGCAGTTTAAAATCGCAGTACAGCACAACCGGTACAGATTTTTGGTTGGCTTTCATGCAAAATTTCGATGATCCTGCTAATACAATATTGTACATAACCTCAGATGTTGCATCGTCGGGGACAGTTTCAATGCCGGGTACAGGTTGGAGTACAAATTTTAGCGTAGCAGCCAATGGTACAGCAACAGTAACAATTCCCACAGCTCAAGATGCCGCAATTTCTACCAATAATTCTGTGGTAAATAAAGCTGTTAGGGTTACTTCAAATAATGCTGTCGCTGTTTATGCTGCAAATCAAAGAACGGCCTCTTCTGATGCAACCCTAATATTACCTGTTCACGCTTTAGGTGATACTTATAGAATTATGTCTTATAACTCATTTTCAAGTGATCAACCAAGTATGTTTGCAATTGTTGGTATTCAAAATAATACATCAATTGAAATTATCCCTACAGCAGCTGTTCAAGGAGGTTCGGGAGCAAACGTTCCGTTTACAATAACATTAAATCAAGGACAAGTTTATTTAGTAAAAAGTACAGGAGACTTAACGGGAACTATTGTTAGAGCTACCAACACAGGACAATGTAATGATTTTGCAGTTTTTGCAGGCAACAGATGTGCTAAAGTTCCTACTTCGTGTGATTATTGCGACCATCTTTACGAACAGATGATTCCAATCAAAGCATGGGGAAAACAGTACGTTACTGTTCCTCTTATGACTCGTAACGGTGATATTTACAGAATTTTAGCTTCAGAAAACAATACACAAGTAAGCATAAATAATGGTGCTCCAATAAATTTAAATGCAGGTCAATTTTACGAAACCATGCAAACCGGAGCTTGTTTTATATCTGCGAATAATCCAATATGTGTTGCTCAGTACAGTAGAGGCACAAGCTGCGACGGAGTTACCTCCGATCCGTTCATGATAATTTTGTCTCCGATAGAGCAAACTCTTAATTACATTGTTTTTCAAGCATTCAACACTACTGCAATTAATCAATTTTACACTAATATTGTAACTCAAACAGCATACACAAGTCAGGTGCAATTAAACGGTTCTGCAATTACCGGATGGCAAACAGTTCCTTCTAACACTCAATACTCATACGTCAGAAAAAATATTCCTCAGGGTAGTCATGTTTTAACCTCACCTCAAGGTGTTTTAGCATCGGTTTATGGCTTTGGAAATGTTGAATCATACGGTTACCTTGCCGGAGCAAATATTCAACCATTATACGTTAGTTTTGACATTATTATTGACGGGAACCCAATACCTTATGATGTTTTTCAAGACACTTTAAATTGTGAACAATCAGCTAACGGAATAGGATTTTCCACCTCATATGCAAATATTACTAATGTTTGGTTTGATTTTGGAGATGGAAATACTGCTACCGGGACCAATGTTTTTCATACCTATCAAAATCCGGGAGTTTATACTGTAACAATGCATTTTAGACGAGTTGGCAGTTGTATCGACGAAACTTTATCTATGCAAGTTCCAGTTTCAAATTCTTTACCTCCATTTGATTTTATTAACGACACCATAGTTTGTAACGGTAGTCCTTTTGTAATCAATCCAAATGTCAGCGGAGTAAATTTCTTATGGCAAAATGGAAGCACAGCTCCTACTTTCACAGCAAATGCAACAGGCACATACTCTTTAACTATTTCCGACAACTATGGATGCTCGGCAAGCAGATCGGCCTTTGTG
Organism: uncultured Bacteroidales bacterium; assembly: GCA_937982115.1. Lineage (GTDB taxonomy): Bacteria > Bacteroidota > Bacteroidia > Bacteroidales > ML635J-15 > Bact-19. The sequence continues at coordinate 38,610 of CALJNE010000058.1, forward strand.
AAGTTTGTAAACTTAATTGTAAATATTTCTGCACAACCATTATCATGTTCAGGACTTAATGATGGTGGTTTAACAGCCTATCCGGTTGGAGGTGATCCTGCATACGCATATTACTGGAATACCAGTCCGCCTTCATTTGCTCAAACAATAACTAATTTAGGTGCTGGCAACTACTCTGTAACTGTAACAGACGGTAATGGTTGTACAGCCACAAGCAGTTATTCACTAACAATGCCTCCGGCTCTAATTGTTACGGTAAATTCAACAACATCTCCCTTATGCTTTGGACAAAGCAATGGATCTGCATCCCTATCTGTGAATGGAGGCACTGCCCCATTCAGTGTTAATTGGGATAAACCTGGAGTCAGCGGATTAAATCCATCGAACTTAGGACGGGGAACTTACATGTTCACTGTAACCGACGTTAATGGTTGTTATGGAACAGGAAACTTCACAATTACTGAACCTGCTGAATTAACTTATCAAACATCTCAATTAAATGCGGCTTGTTTTGGTCAACCTATCAGTGCTACCGTAACTCCATTCGGAGGAACTCCTCCTTATACAATAACCTGGCAGGATGGATCAACCTCTTTCACAAATACAAATATTCCGGCTAATACAAATTTTGGTTTTACAATTACAGATTCTCATAATTGCAGTAAAACCGGAAGTGTTTATCTACTCTCACCACCAGAATTAACGTTATCAAGTACTTACTCGAATATTAGATGTAAAGGAGAAAATAATGGGTCTATTTCTCTAACCGTACAAGGTGGAATTCCCCCATATATAGCTCTCTGGAATACCGGACATACCGGGTTAAATTACTCAAATCTTGGTCCCGGAGATTATTATGTTACTGTAATGGATCATAACTCCTGTTCTTTGACATCACACTTTAATATTCGTGAAGCATCTCAACATTTAAAATTAAACGTTACAACTCGAAATGTTACTTGTTCAGGCTACAGAGACGGAGCAATATTATTATTAGCTTCCGGCGGTGTATCGCCTTATTCATATTCAATATCGGATGGTATAAATACTTTTAATGGACAATCAAATAACGGTGTTCCTGCAGGGGAATTTATTGCTTCGGTAACTGATAATTATGGTTGCAAAGTTGACACTACAGTAATAATCTCGGAACCTGCACCTTTAACTGCACTTGTTGGTTATCTTGATCCAAGCTGTATGGGTAATAACGACGGACTTATAAGAGTTTATCCAAGTGGCGGGACTGAACCATACATATTTATCATAGGCGGCTATGTAATTGACGAAGGATTATTAACAGGTTTGTACCAAGGAGAATATTCTATAATAGTTAAAGACTCCAGTAATTGTGAATTTAATTACGGAAAAGTTGAGTTAGTAGATCCGTTTATTGAGTGCATAAAAATTCCAAATGCTTTCACACCTAATGGTGATGGAATAAATGATACATGGATAATTGAAGGATTGGAAATTTTCCCCGGACATATTCTTTACGTGTATAATCGTTGGGGACAATTACTTTACCGTGCCGAAGAAGGAGATGAACCCTGGGATGGCAAATATGAAGGAAAACCTTTACCTGCAGGTTCGTACGTATATGTGCTTGATTTACGAAATGGTATGAAAGCTTATAAAGGAGTTGTTACTATTGTTTACTAATATTCAGGGTTTTCCAACAACTTATTTTTCACGACTTCGTTTCGTTAATAAAAATAATTCGATAGTAAAAGATTTTTATATCTCAAACATCTAAATTTCTAAATGAATATTTTTAATTTTGTCAAAAAAATGTATCTATTTAAGTAAATGGAAAATAAATCAAATCTTTTATTAATTGCTGGTCCTTGCGTTGTTGAAAACGAAGACATTACTTTTCAGACAGCTGAGACTTTAAAAAATATTTGTAAAAATTATAATATAGATTTTGTCTTTAAGGCTTCATACCGTAAAGCAAACAGAAGTAGTTTAAACTCTTTCACAGGATTAGGAGACGAGATTGCTCTAAATATTTTAAAGAAAGTAAAAGAAAAGTTTGGCCTTCCGATTTGTACCGATATTCATAGCGATAACGAAGCAGAAGTTGCTGCAGGAGTTGCTGATATACTTCAAATTCCGGCATTTTTATGCAGACAAACCGAATTACTAATTGCAGCTGGTAAAACAGGAAAAATTATTAACATAAAAAAGGGACAATTTTTATCAGCCGAATCAATGAAGTTTGCTGCCGACAAGGTTAAATCAACAGGAAATAACACCATTATACTAACCGAAAGAGGAACATTTTTCGGATATCAGGATTTAGTTATTGATTTTCGGAATATTCCTCGAATGAAATCATTTGGATATCCGGTTTTATTAGATGTTACTCACAGTTTACAGCAACCAAACCAGACCTCAGGAGTTACGGGAGGGCAGCCAGACATGATAGAGTACATGGCTAAAGCAGGAATTGCATCAGGTGCCGACGGGCTTTTTATAGAAACTCACCCTGCCCCATTCAGAGCTTTATCCGATGGTGCGAATATGTTAAAATTAGATTTGTTTAAAGATTTAATTGAAAAAGTTTTGAAAATTAAAGAAGCTCTATAAAAAAATTTACTTTTTCAACACAAAATGAAAAGGAAGTAAATCCTTTATCGAATTAAACATCAACACTTTATCTTTTGAGGCGAGAATTATTTTAATATCATTACTGAACCTAATTTCTGTTTCGGCAATTACCTGTCTGCAGGAACCACAAGGAGTAATTACATCTTCGGAAACATTTCCGAATTTATCCAAAACTGTAACTGCAATCTCTTTAACAGGAATATCAGGGAAACTTGCATTAGCAAAAAACAAAGCAACTCTTTCTGCACACAAGCCAGAAGGATAAGCTGCATTTTCTTGATTATTCCCCTCAATTATTGTCCCATTTTGCAATCTTACTGCTGCACCTACTCTAAAATTGGAGTACGGAGCATAAGCCTTGCTTGCTGAATTAATTGCATGTTGTATCAATACCTTCTCGTCCTGAGAGACATTTTCCAGCCTCAACTCTTTATATTTTATCATATACTCTTTCACAGTATCAACTTTTTTTGCAAAGATACATAAAAACTTAATTACTACTAAACTGAAAATTTCAATAAAATATCATAGGGTACAGGGTAAATAAAATCAACTTTTAAGATTGAAAAATTATAATCAAATTTTCCTCTTTATTGAAATGTTTCCTTAAAATTATATCTTTGCCAAAAAAAACAATGTTTGAATCTTTACAAGCAATGGATAGTGCAAGCCTTAATTTTACAGAAGGAGGCTTGTTTGTATTAAACATTACTATCGGGATTATAATGTTTGGTGTGGCATTAGAAATAAAAGCGTCTCATTTTAAAGAACTTTTCAAAAGACCTAAACCAATTATAGTAGGTTTTCTATCTCAATTTGTTGTTTTGCCTTCAATTACTTTTCTATTAATCATTGCTTTCTGGAACAACATAACTGTTGGAGTTGCAATGGGAATGATACTTGTGGCAGCTTGTCCTGGAGGTAATGTTTCAAATTTTATTTCAACGCTTGCAAAAGGTAACGCAGCTCTTTCGGTTACACTCACTGCAATAGCAACAATGATGGCAATATTTTTTACTCCTTTGAATTTTTATTTTTGGGGAAAACTTTACAAAGAATTTGGTCCTTGGAGTAACAACGAATTACTTCGTCAGTTGGTGATTGACCCTGTGGAGATGTTTAAAACAGTTGTTATTCTTCTTGGGATTCCAATTGTTTTGGGAATGTTGACTAATCATTTTTTACCAAAATTTACCGAAAGAATTAAGAAACCAATAAAAATCTTTTCTATTATATTTTTTATGGGAATGGTCGTTATAATGTTTGCAAACAACTACAACTATTTTATTAAATATATTTTCTGGATATTTTTAATTGTTTTAATACATAACGGGATGGCATTTTTCTCGGGATGGAGTTTTGCAAAACTTTTCAGACTTAATCCTCAAAACTGCAGAACAATTTCAATTGAAACAGGAATACAAAATAGTGGGTTAGGACTGGTTCTTTTGTTTAATCCTAAAATTTTTCCTCAAGATTTAGCTTTGGGAGGAATGATGATTGTTACTGCCTGGTGGGGTATCTGGCATATAATTTCTGGTCTTTCAATAGCTTCGATATGGAAAAACAAGTAGATTTGAATAAATACAAACACTTATACAAGTTTTCGTGGATCTGGAAAATTCTTAGCTATTATGTAATCTTTTTGCATAAATTATTTTATAAAACTATTGTTGTCGAAGGGCTCGAAAACATTCCTAAAGAAGGACCTTTAATTTTTGCTCCAAATCATCAAAATGCTTTGATGGATCCTCTGGCTGTATTGTTTACGTGCAATCGGCAAATTGTATTTATGGCAAGGGCAGATGTTTTTAAAAATAAGTTTATTGCTTCGATTTTATATTTTTTAAAAATAATCCCTGTTTTTAGAATTAGAGACGGGAAAGAAAACCTTGCAAACAATGACATTACTTTTAACATTGCTGTTAAGGTTCTCGAAAGCAAACAAAATGTTGGGATTTTTCCCGAAGCCAGACATACAGACAAACGTAGATTACTCGATTTAAAAAAAGGAATACCAAGATTGGCATTTCTGGCAGAAGAAAAAAACAATTTTAGTTTAGGGATTAAAATTATTCCTGTTGGCATATATTACAGTAACTATAATAAAATGCGAAGCGTTTTACATGTACGTTACGGAAAATCTATTGAAGTTTCAAATTTTAAGAATGAATATTTTAATAACCCCCAAAAAGCATATTTATCTCTTAGAGATAAAATAGAAGAAGAAATAAGGCCATTGATCATTGACATTAGAAGTCTCGAATTATATGATATGTATGAAAGCATCAGGACTTTTAATGTTAAAAATTTAATTAGAAAATTCAAATTCGGAAAGCTCAACCAACTAAATAAATTTAAAGCCGATAAAATAACTATTAATGCTCTGGAAACCTATGAAAAAGTGTATCCCGAAAAAATGCTGGAAATAAAAAATCTACTCGAAAAATACGAGCTTTTAAAATCTAAGTATAAAATAAGCAATCAATCCGTTGAGAAACCAAAATTAAGTTTGTTCAGGATGTTACTGAACACCTTAATTATGCTTATTTGTTTGCCATTCTTTATTTATGGACTAATTAACAATTTGTTTGTATATTTTATTCCTCAATTTTTGGTTAAGAAAATTAAAGATAAGCAATTCCATTCCAGCGTTAAATTTGTTTGGGCTGTTTTTGTAATTCCGGTTTTTTATATTCTACAAACTTTAATATTTGGAATTTTCAGCAATAATATATGGCTTACTCTCTCCTATTTTATTTCTTTACCACTATCGGGACTTCTGTCCAGAGTAATTTTGGAATGGTACAATACTTTTATCCAGGATTGGAGAGTTTTATTACTCCGAAAATTCAATCGCAATGATTATGAAACCATTAAGAAAATACATAAGAATCTTGAACTTGAACTTGATTTAATTATAAATCATTGGAACAGAAGTTAGGCAGAGGTTTAACCAAAAATTTTAAGTATTGTTTTGAAGATAATTTTCAAATCAGTAATCATGCTTTTTTCTCTGATATATTTTAAATTAAGTTCCAATTTAGCAGGCATTATCTCGTTGATATAAGTTTGTTCAGGATTTTGAGATTTTGCAAGAATATCGTTTTCGTTTCTATATTCTATTGAAGCATAATCTGTAATTCCTGGTCGTACTGACAATACTTTCTTCTGTTCGTCATTATACATCTCGACGTATTTTCTGACTTCAGGTCTTGGACCAACAAAACTCATATCTCCAATAAGTACATTAAACAATTGAGGTAATTCATCGAGCTTATATTTTCGCAAAAAATACCCGGGTTTTGTAATTCTGTTATCTCTCGACCCCACTGTTAATAAGCCTTTTTTATCCGAATCGGGATACATTGTCCGAAATTTAAATATTTTAAAATCTTTATTATTTTTTCCTACTCTCATTTGTCTGTAAAAGATTCCACCTTTTGATTCAATCAAAATAATTATTGAAATAAGTATGAAAATCGGCAATAAAATGATTATACCAATAAAAGAAAAAACAACATCAAAAATTCTTTTCATACAATAAATTTTTCTGCAAAACTAATCAAAACAAATGATTATTTTTTCGAAATTACATTGAACTTTTTAGTTATACTATTTCCTTTATCATCAACAAGTGTCAAAAGATAGTCTCCTTTTTCGAGTTTAAAAGTTTTTTCGTGAAATTCTTTCGTGGAACCCCGATATTTTTCATTTATATACCAATAGATTTCAGCATCAGAATTTTTATGTACAGCTTTAAAAACAACCGGAATTGTATCTCCTTTAAAATCTATAGGCATATAAACTCTGGATAGTTGAACAGGATAAATTAACTCCATAACTGTTTTAGAATCAACTGTTTCCATACAATCCTCTAAAAGCGGAGGTAAAGGCTCATAATCAGGATTTTTGATTTTGTAATAAGCCTCCATAACGGGAGGCAATACTAAAAAAGATTTAATTTTTATTTGTTCTGCAGGATGGCAATCTGCATATACTCGATATCTTTCCGTAAAATCTACACTAAAAGACTTATGATAGGGACATTGAGGTGCGTTTTCACAATTTTTTGGAACATAAACAGAATCAATATTCGGGCAATTTGAAGATGCTAAGAAGCCTGTAGTTTTACAAACCGGAAGTTTATTCATATCATCATAAGGAAAATCAAACCATTTATCATAGGCAGGTAAAACTGAATTTATTTCAAACAAAATCGGAGCTGCAATATTTAAGCCTATTAATTGGCTATTTGACACATTATTTGCATTTCCAACCCAAACACCAATAACATAATCTGGTCGCACAGCAACAGCCCAAGCATCTCGAAAACCGAAAGATGTTCCTGTTTTCCATGCTATCTTTTGCTTTGAAGAAAATCTATACCATTGTTTTTCGTGTCCAGGTCTGTTTAAAGAAGTCATAGCTTCAAAGCTATACCATATTGACCCTGCTGATAGTAAAGAAGTTTCTTTTAAAATGCCTTCTTTTTTAGATTTATCTTTTAAATAGTTCAGTTTATGATATGCTCCGGTATAATATTTTGCTGAATTTTCGTTAAAATATTTTAAACTGCGTGCCATGGAACTATAAACGGCACAAATCTCTTCAAGACTGCTTTCGGCACCGCCAAGTATAAGTGAAAGACCGTAAAAGTCAGAACTTTTATTTATTTTATCAAAACCAATACTTCGAAGTATAAATAAAAATTTAGAAATCCCGAATTCTTTTAATAAATGAACGAACGGGATATTCAGCGAACGAGCCAATGCAATATCAGCCGGAACTGCTCCGGAATAATCTCTATCAAAGTTTTCAGGAGAAAAGCCAGCTATTTTTGTTGGAACATCCTTAAGAAATGATTTCGGTAAAATTTGTCCATCACTTAAAGCAGCAGCATAAAGTATGGGCTTCAACAAACTCCCAGTACTACGATTTGCAACAACCATATCATTTAATCTTTCGGGAATGTCGGAATTAAAATTTACATTCCCGACATAAGTAATTACATCTCCGGTCTCCACCTCAACTATCAAACAAGCAATATTATTTATACCCTGCAATGAATACTTTTTTGAAAAATTATCAATAATTTCATTAACCCGAATTTGCAAATCATAATCAAGGCTTGTTTTTACAAAAACATTTCTTCCTTTATTTTCTTTTTCTGCTCTACACACAAAATGATAGGCATTCAGAGGATAAGGATTCGGATGTGTAGTCAGTGGTTCTTCAAGAGCAAGTCCCAGATCCTGGGATGATATTATCTTTTTTTCGTACAATTTTTTTAGAAGTTTATCTCTTTTTGCTTTAAGCTGTTCGCGATTTTTAGCAGTATTAGTAATTGATGGGGAATTTGGTAAAACTGCTAACATTGCACTTTCTGCCCAGGTCAACTGGTCGGCAGGACGCCCAAAATATCTCCAGGCTGCAGCTTCAATTCCAACAACATTACCACCAAAGGGAGCGTGCGAAATATACATTTTTAATATCTCATCTTTTGAATAATTACACTCCAAACTAATGGCTAAATAAGATTCTATTATTTTTTCAAAGATTGTTCTTGGCTTATTTTTTCTTGATAATCGTATCACTTGCATTGTAATTGTTGAACCACCGCTAACAACTTTACCTTGACTAATGTTTTGTTTTAATGCTCTAATAGTTGCTATCGGATCAACCCCAAAATGATAATAAAATCTTTTATCCTCATAAACTAAAAAACACTGCTTAATTTTTTCAGGGACAAACTCTGTTTCAGGAAACCTCCATTGTCCATCTGATGATATTTTTACACCAAGTAACTTATCATTTCTATCCAAAACAACTGTGGAGTACGGATCATTAAAAAGAATTGAAGGCAAAGAAAATCGCAACATAATATATCCTAACAAATAAATTCCAATTACGATTGCTAAATTTTTCTTGTCTATATGTTTAATTTTTTCAAAAAATCTACTCATTCATCTAGTCAATAAACATATTCAAAGTTACACAAAATAAAACGATAGCATAATTTCCACTTTCGATTTGTAGGATTATTATATTTTACCTCAGAATAATTATTCATAAAAGCCTTATAAAAGTTTTCCATCTGAGTATATTCAGGCCATGTTGACAATTTTTTCATGTATTCTGATAAAGAATATTTTTTACGATTAAAATAAACTCGAAAATAATTTGCATACACCGATAAATACTTTGTTGCCACTCCCCTCATCTTTTTTTTGATATTATCAAAAAAGTTAATACTAAAATTATCTAGAGTTTTTAGACTAAGATACTCATAAGCCCTATCGGGAACTACATTTAAAACATCAAAACTCCTCTTTTTCGCTACCTGATTTAACAATTCCTTATCTAAAGTAGTTATTAGATTAAATTTTTGATAAATTAAGTCCTTAAAAGCTCTGGACACGTATTGAGGTCTAAGTTTACCTATGTTTGTTAGTTTGGTTTTACTGACATATTCGGTTGCAAAAAAAATCAAGTTAGAATCAGGGAGCTTTTTATTTTGAAAATTACTTTTAAAAAAGGCTTTTGTCCCTCTTCTGCCCTTTTGACTATATTTATTTTCATGATTATTTACTCCAAGCTCTTTGGTTAATAAATTATTCTCAGCAGGCATTGAAAGTAAAAACTTGTGTCTCCAATCAAAAGCTGTAAGTGTACTTATATTAAATTCTTTTGAAGTTTTTATTATGCTTTTTAATCCATATTCATTAACAGAACTAACAAATTGTAAAAATTTTTGTTTTTTATGTATGTAATAAATTGCTGTTCCAGTGATAGAAATAAAAGTTTTTCTACACGACATACATCTATATCTGTGTGTTGTTTTATATTTTCCAAAACGAATAATGTGACTTGCCCCGCAATAAGGACACACTTCCGGTTTTCTGGCAAAAATCATTTGCAACTGCGAATTAGTGTCCTGAAACGAAGTCATTTAAAATTTATTAACAGAATTTTAAGGCAAAAATAATAAATAGTTAAATAAAAACAACAAAATTTTAATATATTTTGAATTAAGTTATAAAATCTTTTTTCTACCTTTGTCTCAATCTTTTATTTATGTATTCAAAAGAAGAAGCCGCTAAAATAAGACGTGAATTCTGGATTGCTTTTGATCATTATTCCAGAAAATTCCTCGGGCCTACTCGAAAATGGATTCGTTATAATACTAAAATAAAAGATTTATCTCTCAAGTTTGATGCAAACAGAAACTATGCTAAAGTTATTCTGGCTATCGAAAATAATAATGAAGACATTAGGTTCGACCGTTTTGTTTTTATTAAAAATTATGAAGCTGTTTTTGATGAATTCATTGACGATTCTTGGATTTGGGATGATGAATATACTTTAGATAACGGCAAAAAAATTTGTGCAATTTATAAACAATTAAATGGAGTAAATATTTACAGAAAATCTGATTGGACAACTATTTTTGAGTTTTTTGCCACCAACATGATTTTATTGGAAAAAGCTTTTGATGAAATAAAACCTTTACTCGAAGAATATATTAAAAACAATCTAAATCAATGAATATGAAAAAGTTAGTTATTGTATTTTTTACGTGCTTTATTGCAACCACAGTCTTTTTGTCAAACCCGGCATTTGCTCAAAAGCAAATCTATCTTGAAGACCTTTATAAAAAACCTTTATTCAGACCAAATCTGGTTTATGGAATTGCTTCAATGGACGATGGAATACACTACACAAATTTAAGCATGGCACGAAACGAAATTTATAAATATTCCTATTCTACCGGAGAAAAAGTAGAAACTGTCTTTTCGGCCAAAAAGTTTGAAATCAATAATTTTGATTGGATTTTTGATTATGAATTCTCATCCGACGAATCTAAACTTTTGTTTAGTATTAATTACGAACCAATTTACAGACATTCATTTAAAGCGGAATATTATATTTACGATATTGCCACAAACTCAATAAATAAATTATCCGACAACGGGAAACAGCAACTTGCAAGTTTTTCACCTGATGGAAAATATGTTTCGTTTGTAAGGAATAATAATATTTTTATTAAAGATTTAGAATCAGGGATTGAAAAGCAACTCACTTTTGATGGTGAAATAAATAAAATTATAAATGGTGCTCCGGATTGGGTTTACGAAGAAGAATTTAGTTACAATAAAGCTTATGACTGGTCCCCGGACAGTAAAAGAATCGCATTTCTAAAAACCGATGAAACAAATGTAAAAACATTTACACTTACAATCTGGGGGGAACTTTATCCTGAAATGTATGAATATAAATATCCTAAAGCCGGCGAAGAAAACTCAAAAGTTTCTTTGCATATTATTGATATAGAAACCGGAAATACTTTAGTTGCAGATTTAGGCGACCTAAATGATAAATATATTCCAAGATTAAAATTTACAAAAAACCCCGGCATTTTATCTGCTGTAAAAATAAACCGATTACAAAATTTGTATGAACTTTACTTTATTGATGTTTATTCGGGAAATTCAAAAACTGTTCTGAGTCTAAATGATGAAAAGTATATTGAAATTAATGACGATTTAACATTTCTCGACAATGATAAAGGATTTATTCTTTCGCATGAAGCTGATGGTTACAAACATTTATATTATTATGATTTTAATGGAAAATTAATTAACCAAATAACTTCAGGAAAATGGGAAGTTACAGAATTTTACGGATTCGACGCTAATACTGAAACTCTGTATTTTCAAGCAGCAAAAAGCTCACCTCTACGTAGAGAAATTTATTCTGTTAAAATTGATGGAACAAATTTCCGAAAAATCTCCGAAAAAGAGGGAACAAACTCTGCAGAATTCAGTAAAAATTTTAAATACTTTATTAACACTTATAGCAATGCTAATACCCCTTATGTGATTAGTTTATATGATAATAACGGAAAATTAATTCGTGAAATTGAAAATAATTCTGTGTTAATTAAAAGAATAAAAGAAGAATATAAGTTTCAACCGAAAGAATTTTTCTCTTTCACTACAGAAGATGGCGTTCAGTTAAATGGATGGATGATTAAACCTAAAAAGTTAAAATCCAAAAATCCGGTATTTATGTATGTTTACGGAGGCCCGGGTTCTCAAACAGTATTAGATTCCTGGGATCGTGATATGGCATGGTGGCAATTATTAGCACAAAACGGATATATCATAGTCTCAGTTGATAACAGAGGAACAGGTGCCAGAGGTAAAGATTTTAGACAGATAACATATAGAGAACTTGGAAAATATGAAGTTTTAGACCAAATTCAGGCAGCTAAGTATTTAAGCACTTTAAAATTTGTGGACTCAAAACGTATTGGAATTTTTGGATGGAGCTATGGTGGTTACATGTCAACTTTATGTATGACAATAGGAGCTGATTGGTTTAAGTTAGGTATTGCCGTTGCTCCGGTTACAAATTGGAGATATTATGATTCAATTTATACAGAAAGATATAACGGACTGCCTCAAGATAATCCTGACGGATATGACAAGAACTCTCCAATTAATCATGTAAAGAAAATGAAAGGAAAATATCTACTAATTCATGGAACAGCTGATGATAATGTCCATCTTCAAAATGCTATTGATTTAGTTGACAAACTTGTTGTATCCGATGTGGATTTTGAACACTTCTTTTATCCAAACAAAGATCATGGAATATATGGTGGAAATACACGAAATCATCTTTATAGAAAAATGACAAATTTTATTTTAGAAAATTTATAATTTTGCATAGTGTAACTTTAATTTATTTTAAATCCTTTTCTCGGTTTACAAGGGCTGCCAAAATTGGTGGTCCTTTTTTTTAACAAAATGCCTCATCACGAAATCTATTATTACATAGAGGCAGATGCACTCGAGCATTAAAGTACTATATTAAGCAACTCGGCATGTTATACAATCAATTTGTCGAATTGCTCACTATAATTCTTATCCAAGTGTTTTCGAAATGTCCATAATTATACCGGCATATCCTTTCTAAAAAACTGTAAAATTGATAAATTATAGATAGTACAGATAGTAACACAACTATTAGTAACACTAAAAATGTTCAAATTAGTAATTTTTTTTATACTGATCTAAATTTAATTTATCTAATCAACTGAACATGTCCCGAATAGGTATGGCCAGTATTGTAGTAATCTGTGAAAGTTACATACCAATAATAAACTCCATTTGGTAAATAAGGATCTCCTTTCATTCGAGAACCTCTGGTTCCATCCCAGGCTCCATCCCCGCACATATCACAGCCTGCATCGGGGTTATACGTATCGGTTGAGAACACCATCTCTCCAAACCTGTTATAAATCCGCATTTCAAAAGAATGACGATTAATTCCTTTTCCGCAGATTCTGAAACAATCATTCATACCATCTCCATTTGGAGTGAAAGCCGTTGGTGCATAAACAGTATGTTCGTTGTTAACCAGGATTTTTCTCATTGTTGTATCTGTACAACCATATTCATTTTCTACAACTAAATAAACTTCATATTCACCTATATTCTTGTAATAATGACTCGGTGCCGGAAAATTAATTGTAGAATCTCCATCGCCATAATACCAAAAATAATACTTTATATCGGGAGCATCAACCGGTAAAGCTTGAAACTTAACTATCGGATTTAAAATTCCTACAATCTCAGGTTCTGCAATAAAATTTGCTGTTGGTTTTGGAAATATTTTTATATTATTTTGTTTTGTTACAGTGTTTGTACAACCGTACATATCAGTTACCTGTAAACTTACAGTGAATACACCACTCTCCGAATAAGCATGTATTGGATTCTTTATGTTTGCAAAATGCTTATCCCCAAAAGCCCATAAATAATTATTATTTGGGATTGTATCTAAACTCGTAAAACTAACAGATACTCCCGGACAAACGGAATCTGCTCCCACTGTAAACTCAGCATAAGGTACAGGTTGAACGTAAATCATTATCGAATCGGTAACTGCCGGGGTTTCGCAATCATCGTCAACCGTAAAAATTAGATTTGTGGTTTCGGTCGGATAAAATGTAAACGGATTTGCAATAATTTCTCCTTGATTGGTCAAAATTGTGTAAGGACCGCCATTTCCTCCACTTATATCTAATTCAATGTAAAGTCCTTTTCCTGGGCAAACATGGTTTACACTATTAGTAATATGATTTATGCTTATTGGTGGCAAAACATTAACTGTAACTCCTGAACTTTGAGCTGTACAACCATTATTATCTGTTACAGTCAAACGATAATTAGTTGTATTCGAAGGACTTGTATTAAACATGTGAGTAAATTGTTCCTCGCCGTTATCTCCTAACCAATAGAACTGATAAGGCTGAGTTCCGCCGGCAGCCTGAGCAATTACGGTAGCAGTACCTTCTAAACAAATTGTAGGATTGTATAGTGGTAAAATTCTTAATTGTTGGGGAGCTGTTATTGTTGAAGAACCATAAACTCTACAATTATTTGCATCACTAACTGTTAAATAATATGTTCCCGGAGCAACAGTAACTTGATTAGTATTGTTATTGTTTGACCAAATATAATTATATGGCGGGGTTCCACCAACAACAATTGCAGAAATTCTTCCATCATTACTGTTGTGGCATTTTGCATTTTGATTTTCTAAACTTAAAATCAAAGGATTTGGTTGAGTAATTACAAACATAGTATCTACTCTACATCCTACTCTGTCGGTAACTGTAACTGTATATAATCCTGAACACAAATTATTCAAAGCAGGACCATTGACTGCCCAACTATAATTATATGGAAGTAATCCTCCTGTTACTTCTAATCTTGCAGTACCATCACATTCTCCATGACATTTTACATTGCTAACCGTCAAGCTCAACGACATAACCGGACTAACAGTAACACTAGAAGAAGCAGTATTAGAAACACATCCATTAGCATCAACAACATAAACATTATAAGAGACATCATTATGTGGCGTAATATTAAATGTATTTGGTCCGTGATTAAAACCGGTACCATCACCATTATCCCAGTAAAAAGTATATGGTGCGGTTCCTCCCATTTCTTGAGCATAAATATTAATTGACTGATTTTCGCATATCGTATAATCTCCTGAAGTTACTACCTGTAACAAGTTTGGTTGAGTGATGTTAAAAAAATGAAACAAAGAACAGCCATTTGCATCGTAAATGGTTACAGTATATTGACCAGCTGCAATATTATTATGTTCTGCCATATTAAACCCATCACTCCACACGTATGAATATGGAGGAGTACCACCTGAAGGACTAACCACTGCTGCTCCTGTTAAGGTATTGTAACAAGTAACATTTGTATAGCTGCTTGTATAAGTCAATTCTGTCGGTTGATTAATACTGAAAGTAGTGTGATAGGTACATCCGTTATGATCAGTTACTGTAACTGAATAATCTCCAATACAAATATTCGTTAATACATTTGTTGAAGAACCCCAAGAATAACTATATGGCGGAGTCCCTCCAAACGGAATAATAGTCGCTTTCCCTCTACAAGACTGGTAACATGGGTCATCTTCTATAATTAAATTTGCATCTATGGGTGTAGGCACGGATATATCCTGACTAAAAGTGCTGCTCTGAGCTCCTTCTGTTACTGTACAAGAAATAGTATGAATTCCGGGAGTAGGAAAATTGATTATATAAGGACCTTGACCTGAACCGCTTATTATTGTAGCATTATCAAAATCCCAATTAAAAACGGCAACTGCCGCATTTACATTACCGTTAAAAGTAACTGTTATATTACTGTATGAACATGCAGGAATACTCACCGTAAAAGATGAAACCGGAGTTTGAGCTTGCATTAACTCGAAAGAAAAAAGAATAATAAAAATTAACCCAATTTTTATTTTAAACATAATGTTTATAGATTTTTTCATAAGACGCAAAAAAAGATTTTTAGTTGACTATTTTTTCATTTTTTTGTAAGTTACTTAAATGCCTTAACAAAAATATTAAAAATAATACTACAGCAAATCACTAAAATTAACTTTTATACTTTATCGAATCTTTTAACATATATGATGCTAAAACATAGATAAACAATAGAATTTTCTATTATTATAGATTTTTACAAAAAAATCCTCAAGAATGAGGATTTTTTAAATTTGTTATAAATATCACCTTATCAATTGAACATGTCCAGAATAAGTATGCCCAATATTATAATAATCGGTAAAAGTTACGTACCAATAATATACTCCATTTGGTAAATAAGTATCTCCTTTCATTCGAGAACCTCTGGTTCCATCCCAGGCTCCATCACCACAAGTATCGCAACCTGAATCTGGATTGAAAACATCAGTGGAAAATACTAGTTCGCCCCAACGATTGTAAATCTTCATATCAAATGAATGACGATTAATTCCTTTTCCGCAAATTCTGAAACAATCATTCATCCCGTCTCCGTTGGGAGTGAAAGCTGTAGGAGCATATACCGTATGTTGATCATTAACCTGAATTTTTCTCATGGCAGTATCTCGACATCCTTGTTCATTTTCAACGACCAGAGTAACTTCATATTCGCCAATATTCCTGAAATAATGTACCGGTTCTTTGAAGTTTATTGTAGAATCTCCATCCCCGTAATACCAGAAATAATAATTTATTTTGTCATTTTCTCCAGGTAAAGCTTTAAATTTAATCATTGGATTCAGAATTCCAACAACTTCCGGAGTAGCAATAAAATTAGCATAAGGTCTCGGATAAATATTCACAAATGAATTTTTAGTCAAACTGTTTTTACAGCCGTACATATCAGTTACTTCAAGACTAACATTATATGTTCCTCCTTGAGAATACGCATGATAAGGATTTTTTACAAAAGCGAACTTATTGTCTCCAAAATTCCACCGATACGTGTAATGAGAAACTGTATCTAAAGCACGGAAAGAAAGCGGAATACCAGGACATGTTTCGAGAGGTTCAACAATAAAATCCACATAAGGATATGGTTCAACGTAAATCATTATAGAATCAACTGCAGCCGGAGTTTCACAATCGTCATCTACTGTCAGGATTAAATTTGTTGTTTCTGTTGGATAATAGATGAAAGGATTAGCTATGATTTCACCGAGATGATTAACTATTGTGTATGGTCCTCCGTTACCTCCTGAAATATCAAGCTCTATGTAAACACCTTTACCTTCGCAAACATGATTAACACTATTGTTTACATTTGAAATTGTAATGGGAGGTAGAACATTAACTGTTACTCCGCTACTAAGAGCAGTACATCCATTGTTATCGGTAACTGTTAAAAGATAATTAGTAGTATTTTGAGGGCTGGTATTAAACATGTGAACAAATTGTTCTTCTCCGTTATCTCCCAACCAATAAAACTGGTAGGGTTGAGTACCGCCGGCAGCCTGCGCAATGACTGTTGCTGTTCCACCCAAACAAATTGTCGGATTATATAGGGGTAAAATCCTTAATTGTTGAGGAGCAGAAATTATGGAGCTACCATAAACTCTACAATTATTAGCATCGGCGACTGTTAAAAAATAGTTACCAGGAGCTACTGTTATCTGATTTGATTGAGCATTATTCGACCAAATATAATGGTATGGGGGTGTACCTCCTGTTAATAAAGCTGAAATAGTTCCGTCATTTGAGTTATGGCATTTGGCATTGCTTGATTGCAAATTAAGGTTCAATGCCGTTGGTTGAGTTACAATAAACATTGTATCAGCTCTACAGCCAATTCTATCGGTTACTGTTACAGTATAAAGTCCTGCACAAAGATTGTTAAGATTTGGACCGCTAGCTGCCCAACTAAAACTAAAAGGCTGCAAACCTCCATTTATCTGAAGATAAGCCGAGCCATCACAGGATTCATAACATTTAGCGTTATTTACAGTCAGATTCACAGACATTTCGGGGCTTACGATAATCTCGCTAACAGCTTGATTACTTACGCAACCATTACCATCAACAACATAAACAGTGTAAGTTATATCATTGTGCGGAACAGTAATAAATGTTTGAGGACCGGAATTAAAACCGGTACCATCTCCATTATCCCAATAATAAGTATAAGGTGGTGTGCCACCCATTTCCTGCGCAACAATATTAACTGATTGATTCTCACAAATTGCATAATTTCCTGATGTGGCAACTTGAAGAAGATTTGGTTGTGTAATATTAAACATGTGGAAAAGACTGCATCCGTTTGCATCAGAAATCGTAACCGTATATTGACCTGCTCCTATTCCCGTATGATCTGCCATATTAAATCCATCACTCCATAAATAATAGTATGGTGGAGTACCTCCGGCAGCAGCTACATGAGCCGATCCTGTTAGAGTGTTGTAACACAGCACATTACTTGAACTTGATGTGAATGTTAATGGTGGTGGTTGATTTATTGTAAATGAAGTTTGATAAGTACAACTGTTATGATCTGTTACTATTACAGAATAGTCTCCTACGCAAAGATTAATCATAACATTTGAAGAGGACCCCCATGTATAACTGTATGGAGGTGTACCTCCAACTGGGAACACAGTAGCTCTACCTCTACAAGATTCAAAACAAGGGTCATCTTCAATTTGTAGATTTGCGACAACAGGTGTAGGGACAAAAATCTCCAGAGTGTAAGTATCTGATAATAATTCCTCAGTTACAGTACAAGAAATAGTATGATAACCTGGTGTAGGGAAATTAATTACATAAGGTCCTTGTCCCTCTCCGCTGATTACATTGGCATTATCAAAATTCCAATTAAAAATAGCAAGTCCCGGCACAATATCTCCTGTAAAAACAATATTTATATTGTCTCCAAAGCATAAAGGAGTGGATGCTGTAAATTCGGAAACCGGAATATGATAAAAATAAACATTTATTTGATCAGAAGAAACACAGTTTGGAGGCAGGCTGGTTTCTGTCCATTGGAAAGTATAAGTACCCACATTGCTTACAAAAACTGAAGCATTTGCACTTGTTGGATTTAAGATATTTGCAGTTCCAGGTCCCGAAACAAATGACCACACTCCTGTATTTCCGGGAGCAGGGTAAGCTACTAGATTAGTATTTAACTGAGATACCGAAAAATCCGGTCCCAAATTAACCACAGGAGGCTGTATTACTAGAACAGTTGTTTGAAGTGTAATAGTATCACAAGGATAAATAACCTGAACCCAGTATGTTGTAGTTTGGGTTGGCGTTACTTGGATGGAATTAACATTCGTTTCTCCTGTACTCCATACTGTTTGAACATGTTGAGGATTTGCTGTGTTTAATTGCAAAGTTAGGGTAGCAGGATCTCCTGTACATACAGGTGAGTTATTTGTTAAAACAGGGTTGATAGAAAAAGCATCTGTTATAGTAATAATGTGTTCGGTTATACCTGCAGAACAAGGACAACCATTTTCAAAAGTAAGAATAATTGTTCTGTCACCTGTCGGATAACCAAGATCATAAGCATCAAAATAAACAATAATATTCTGTTGACCAGCTGGAATAACTAAATTTGTCGGAATTGGGGAATAATCTACACCTGGAACAGCAGTCCCTGAAATAGATATTTCTATAGGAACAGGCTGATTTATTGGTGTAGCATCAGTTCTGCTAAAAACAATGTAATTAGAACAACCTCTCATAACCGAAACTGCAGGAGACCATGAGTTGAAACTCTGTACGGTATAGTTTTCTCCCGAAACAAATGAAGCTGCTTTTAAAAACACAGCAGAATCATAAATTCCATCAGCAACATCAGCAATTGCAAGCTTTATATTATAAGTGGCACATGGAGTTACAGGTTTGGTGGCAGTTAATGTAACAGTCATACCGTCATACTGAATGTTAGCACTACCTTGATTATTTATATAATATTGACTATTTACTAAATGATTGACATTATTTATGGTAACAGGAGTATTGGTTCCGGGTAGTAATGCAATATTTACATTATTATAATTTTCTGGACCCCCTGATAGCAAAAAAGCAAAAACATCATTATAACTGGAATTTGCGAATTCAGGATATTCTTCACTTGCAAATACATACTGAAATTCTAAAATATTTGATGCAGGAACAAAATTAAAAGAAAGAATGGCTGCATCATAAGTAGTGCCATTTGAAATATTATTCAAAATAGAACTTCCAGGTTGACCAAGATTTGTGCCTGAAGAACCTGAATTATTCGGTCCAACTGCATTTGCAACATTTCCTGTAGACATAATTACGCCATCCGCAAAATTTAATCCGGGAATTCCATTATAAAAGTAGCCGATTGCACTACTATGGCCGGTATATTGTATATTATTAGCAGTTAAACATCCCGTTATCAATACGTCTTGCACCAACTGTTGTACATTATACTGAGTTGTACTAACGGCTAAAACTTTATGAAAACCTTCCATTTCTTGAGAAAAAACACATAAACCCACACTTCCCTGATCGGGATCGCCTAATTTCCAGAATCTTGCCAGAATTTCCTGCCCGGCTAACTCATAACTCGGATTTAATGTTAAGAATCCTTGAGTACTGCGAAAGACATCACATTTTATTTCGTGATATTCACCATCTTGGAATTTATAAAAAGCCAAACCAAATAAAGTTTCTTCAGGGAAATTCATCCTCACTGTTGCCCATCCACTTTCAGATACAACAAACTTAAAATATGAACTTGCACCGGGATACATCCTGTAACATCTCGGAATTTCAAGATCATTCCCTTGAGTATGATCAAATAAATATTCTACATTTTCGCAAAATTCATTTACATTAACCAATGTAGCTGATTCGTAATTACTGCTTAATTGCTGTTGTGAATATAGATTATATCCTATAAATGTAATTATAATGAATAAAACAGATTGTGTTCTCATAATATCATTTTAATTTTTAATTTATAAAACATCTTAATAACGACAAAACTTAATATTGGTTGCCAATATTTGAAAAAAATATCCAAATAAATCCAAAATGTCCCAAAATTTTTTCTTTTTGTGAAAAATTATTTCCGTATAAAATTTTTCCTGAAAGAATTTCTTCATTTTCCAGAATAACTTCTTTTCCGGAAAAATTGATTAAAACTTGTATTTTTTCTTTACCAAAATTTCTTTCTATAATATCGAGATTTCGAAATTTATCAAATTTAAGACTACCCCTCGAAAACGATTTATACTGCTTACGAACAGAAATCATTTCTTTCAAATTATGAAAGACTTTGTATTCAAGAGTATTTTCATTTTTTATTTTGCTAAGTACTTCAGTCCAATTTATTTTTCCTCTCACAAGATTTCGTGTATCATCATGTCCGGTGATTTTAATTTGGTTATTATAATATTCCCAGTCGTTGGTTTTGGCAAATTCATCGCCATAATAAATCACGGGTGTGCCGGGAAGTATAAGCATCAAATTAAAAGCTGCAAGAATTTTATCCGCATCCATTTTAAACAATTCGCTTAATCTTGCAGAGATTCCTTCACCAACTCTGAAATCCCATTTTGGGTCATGGCAATAAGTTTCGTGAATAAATTTTCTGTCTTCTTCGCTAACATAAACTAATTCAAGACTTAGTTCATCGTGGCATCTTAAAAAAGTGAACCATTGGCAATTATCGGGAATCTCAGGAGTAACACTCACATCCAAAATGTTTTTTACCGGCTCCAGTGATTGAATAGCAATTGATTTAAACATTTGTGGCATTAACGGGAAATTATATCCGGCATGACATTCATCTCCTTCACCCATGTATTTAACTACTTCTTTTGGTGGTTGACATGCTTCTGCCAGCAACATAACCGATGGATTTATAAAATCAATGACTGCCCTGAAAAATTTTACAATATTATGAGTGTTTTCAAGATTTTCACAATCTGTATCCTCTTCTTTCCACAAGTAAGGTATTGCGTCTGCTCTAAATCCATCAACACCTTTATCTATCCAGAACATAAAATTTCGACACATGTCGAATAAAACATTGGGATTTCTATAATTCAAATCCGGCTGGAATTCAAAAAATCTATGAAAATAAAATTTCCCGTTTTCATGTTTTTCCCAATTGCTATCACACATACCTTTAAACAACAGACGACATTTGGAATATCCCCTGTCATTGTCGCTCCAGATATAGTAATCGGAATATATGTTTTTCTCTGGCAGAGCGGATTTTTTAAACCAATAATGCTGATTTGAAGTATGATTTATGGCTATATCAAAAATAACTTTTATTCCGTTTTCGTGAGCCAGATTTAAGAAATCATAAAATACAGCTTGCCCTTTTTCGCCAACTAAATTTTTCCGTATCAAGCGATAATCAGATATATCAAAACCTGCATCTCTCATTGGAGATTCTAAAACCGGTAAAAGCCATAAACAATTAACCCCCAAATCTTTTAGATAAGGTAATTTATCAATTAGTCCAGAAAAATCATTATTAAACAAATCCACATAGAGCGAGTAAACCACAGCGTCTTTGTACCATTCTGCGCTGCTGTCATTCTTTTTTTGTTTCGATTCGTATTCGTCTTTAAAATCTTTTAATTCCCAAACAAAATTTTCAAGACTTTTTGTTGGAAAATCAGGGTATAACTCTTTAAAAATTTTTGCTAATTTATTTTTTATATTGTCCATAAATAATTTTGAATTTTTCTACCTTTTATTACATTTGTAAAAATAAAATAAAATAATTAAAAATCAAAATATATGAAAAAAATTGCTGTTATTTTATCAGGATGTGGAGTTTATGACGGTAGTGAAATACATGAAGCTACCCTGAGCTTGTATGCACTTTCGAAAAACGAAGTTGCTTATGAATGCTTTGCTCCAGACAAAGAACAATTCCACGTAATTAATCATTACACCGGAGAGGTAACGAATGAAAAAAGAAATGTTTTAGTAGAAGCAGCTCGCATTGCAAGAGGAAAAATTAAGCCTTTGTCCGAATTAAATGTGAAAGATTTCGATGGAGTATTATTACCCGGAGGTTATGGAGCAGCAAAAAATCTTTCTACTTATGCAATTGATGGCGAGAATTATAAAGTGGATGAATTAGTGGCTGAAAAGTTAAAAGATTTTCACGCTGCTAAAAAGCCAATTGCAGCACTATGTATTGCTCCAATGATTGTTGCAAAAGTTATAGGGGGAATTATTACAATTGGAAACGATAAAAACACAGCACTTATAGCAGAAAAACAAGGAGCAAAGCATGTTAACAAAAACTATGATGAAGTTGCAATAGATGAAGTCAATAAAATTGTAACAACACCATGCTATATGCTCGCAGATACAATTTACAAAACTGCTGTGGGGATTGAAGCAGCTGTAGAAGCTATGCTCGGATTGATGAAATAAAAAAAACGCTTTAAAGCGTTTTTTTATGTTTGTTTAAATTCTATTGTTACATTTCCGGTTTGATATCCAGTACCTGGTTTAGGTTCATATTTCCATTGTCGAACAGCATCTATAGCCGGTCTGACACATCTATCACAAGTTGTACTAACAAGACTTACATCCGTAACATCTCCCTTTTCATTAACTGTAATCCTAAGCACAACTTTACCAGTTAGATTTTCTTGTGGTGTTGGTTCAACAGTATAAACTTTACGACGACCGGTTATACTGCCACCGACACCTCCGGGACCTGTGCCCGACCCTGTGCCATCTATTCCTGTTCCGGGATTTCCACTACCTGAACCTGATCCTGAAGTACCGGAACCGGTACCATTACCAAAAACGTTTCCGCCAAACAGATTATTTATTCTATCTGTATTAGGATTTGTAGGGTTAGTATTTTGAGTAGTTGTCGTATTTGTGTTTGTCTGAGTGTTTGGAGTATTATTAACATTTGGAACGGTACTTGACTGCATGGAGGCGGCATCTTCGAAACTTTGGGTGTTAACACCAGATGTTGAAGTGTTTTGAGAAGAGGCATTTTGTTCATTGTGTGAGGCAGATAAGGAAGCACCCGCATCTCGATTGCCACCTCCGGCAAAGTCAATTAGTATAGCCTCTTCGGGAGGAAGAGGCAAAGGTGTTTTAAAGCCGAGCAATAACAGCAAAACTATTACAAAAACAATATATAATATTACTCCTATTACTCCGTGAATATGTTGTTTTATCCAATCGTTCATTTATTTACTTATTGGTTGAGTTGCAAGTATTAACTTCCATTTATTGTCTTTAGCGATATTCATAATTTTAACAACTTGTTCCATTGGCACTGTTCTGTCAACATGTAACGAAACATAAGGTTCGTCCTGCCCTGCGACAGCTTTTTTAAGGAGAGTTTCAACTTCCGATTCTGCACAATAAGTAGTACCAACAGCAAAAGCGTAAGTGCCGTCCTGCATATCTTTTATTGAAACAGATGCTATCGGATTGGCCTCGGTTTGGGAATTACTTTGAGGTAACAATAATTTTAAAGCATTTGGAGCTATTAAAGTTGATGTTACCATAAAAAATATCAATAGCAAAAACACTATGTCGGTCATTGACGACATACTGAATTCTGCACTGATTTTATTTCGAGATTTTATTGCCATAATCTGTATTATTTTACAGGTTGATTAAGAATATCCATAAACTCTGTTGTTTTTGCTTCTAATTGAGTTACCAAATTTGATACTCTTGCAACAAGAATGTTATATCCGAAATAAGCAATAATACCAACGACTAACCCTCCAACAGTAGTTACCATTGCGGTATAAATACCATTAGAAAGCAGAGTAACATCAATATTATTACCGGCAGTAGCCATATCATAAAATGCACGTACCATACCAATAACAGTACCTAAAAACCCAATCATTGGAGCACCTCCGGCTATGGAAGCCAGAATCGGGAGTCCTTTTTCAAGTTTAGCAACTTCTTGTTTACCAACATTTTCAATAGCAGTATTAACATCGCTTAATGGTCTTCCTATTCTCATAACGCCTTTTTCAATCATTCTGGCAATCGGACCATCATTAATACGGCAAGTATCAAGAGCTTGTTCGATTTTACCTTCAAGGATAAAATTTCGGATATTATCCATAAATGACTTTTGTTCTCTTGATGCCTTCTTAATTGCTATGAAACGGTCAATGAAAATATAGACTGCTACAACCGACAAAAAGGCTAAAACAATCATTATCCAACCACCCTTGGTAGCCAATTCAAAAAACGACAAAGTCAGTTCTCCGGCTTCTCCCTGAACTGCAGCATTTTGTAAAGTATCAACATTTAATAACAACATATTACAACCGATTTTAATTATTCCACGAAATTAAAAACATTCCAACGACCATAAAATTTTTATTCGCTTATTTTATTAACAAATCACTGTTAAATCTTATTTTATAAACGATACATCAAAAAAATTATTTTATAGATAATAAATTTCGTAAATTTTCATAAAACAAAAAGAAAAACTAATTTTGCAAAAAAATAAAGATTATGAAATTTTTCTTAGATACAGCTAATCTAGAGCAAATTAAGGAAGCTCAGGCTTTAGGCGTTATTGATGGTGTTACCACAAATCCATCATTGATGGCAAAAGAAGGAATTGCAGGAAAGCAAAACATCCTAGACCATTATGTAAAAATTTGCAACATCGTTGACGGCGATGTTAGTGCAGAAGTAATTAGTACCGATTACGAAGGAATGATAAAAGAAGGCGAAGAACTTGCTGCATTACATCCACAGATTGTTGTGAAAGTACCGGTAATAAAAGATGGAATAAAAGCTATAAAGTACTTAAGTTCTAAAGGTATTCGTACCAATTGCACATTGGTTTTTAGTGCAGGGCAAGCTTTGTTGGCTGCAAAAGCAGGAGCAACTTATGTTTCTCCTTTTATTGGCAGATTAGACGACAACAGTACCGACGGCATAGAACTTATCAGGCAAATTGTTGATATTTACAATTACTATGATTTCGAAACAATGGTACTTGCAGCATCAATTCGCCACACAATGCATATAATAAAATGTCTTGAAGTAGGTGCCGATGTTGCAACCTGTCCGCTTGATGCAATTTTAGGATTGTTAAAACATCCTCTTACAGACTTGGGCTTGCAAAAATTTCTGGAAGATTATAATAAATTAAATAAATGAGCATTTTAATAAGAATGCATCCCGACAATCCTGCCGAAAGACAAATACGGCAGATTGTCGAAATATTAAAAGAGGGAGGAGTAATTATTTATCCCACCGATACAGTATATGGCATTGGTTGCGACATCTATAAACCCAAGGCTATTGAAAGAGTAGCTCAGATAAAAGGATTAAAACCTGAAAAGGCAAATTTTTCCATTATTTGTTATGATTTAAGCCATATTTCGGATTTTACTCGCCCTATTGATAATAATATTTTCAAATTAATGAAAAGAAATCTTCCCGGACCATTTACATTTATTTTGGAAGCGAATAACAATGTGCCGAAAATTTTAAAGGCTAACAGAAAATCTATTGGAATTAGAGTTCCCGATAACAAAATTATCAGGGAAATTGTAAAAGAACTTGGGAATCCAATTATCACCACCTCACTAAAAACTAATGACGAAATTATTGAATACAATACCGATCCCGAATTGATTTTTGAGGAATATAGAAATCTTGTTGATGCGGTGATTGACGGAGGTTATGGCGGATTAGTTGCTTCAACTGTAGTTGATTGCACCGTAAATCCTCCGGAAATTGTTAGAATGGGTAATTATGAGCCTGAATGGTAAAGAATAATAATTAAAAAGAAGGATTTTAGTATCTCCAGAAGGCTTTTGTAAAGAGGATAAGCACTGTAAATAATTCTAAACGGCCAATAAGCATTAAAGCTGATAGAACCCACTTACCTACATCGGTAATGTGAAAAAAGTTAGAGCTTGGTCCAACACTTCCAATACCGGGGCCTATGTTTCCCAAACAAGTAGCCACAGCACCAAGGGCACTATCAAAATCCAATCCGGAAAAAGACAAAAATACCGTCCCTACGGCAAAAATCATCATATAAAGAATTACAAATGCAAGTATGTTGTTTATTATATTGTTAGAAATTACATGCTTATTATATCTTACCGGAACAACTGCATGCGGCAATAAAACTCTTTTAAACTCAGTATAACTATTTCTCAATAATATGTGTATTCTCACTATTTTGATAGAACCTGCTGTAGACCCCGAGCACCCTCCAAAAAACATTAACAAAAGAATTATAACCCATAAACCTTTTGGAACCCACAATAAATAATCATCAGTTGCATAACCTGTTGTGGTTATTATTGAAACAACTTGAAAAATAGCACTTCGAAATGAAAACTCAGCAGTTCTGTCCATAAAAACAAATTGTCCAACAGCAATAATAACAGTGGCAACAAAAATCACCAATAGATAGAACTTGAATTCCGAATTACTAAAAACCTTTTTTAATTTTCCGGTAAAAGCATAATAAGTGAGAGAAAAGTTAGTTCCGGCCAAAATCATAAAAATAGTTATCACGTAATGTATGTATGGAGAATTCCAATAAGCTATGCTGGCTTGTTTGGTTGAAAAACCTCCTGTTGCCATTGTTGTTAAAGAATGATTAACAGCATCGAAAACGCTCATCCCACCAAAACTGAGGAGAATAGCTTCGGCGAGAGTAAGAAAAAAATAAATCATCCATAGTTTTTTTGCTGTTTGGCGAATTTTTGGATGCAGTTTATCTTTTTCAACACCTGGGACTTCAGCATTGAAAAGTTGCACCCCACCAATTTTTATAAACGATATAATAGCAATGGAGAAAACAATTATTCCCATACCGCCAATCCATTGTGTGGTACTTCTCCACAACAATAAACCGTGAGGCAGGGCTTCGATATCGTTTAAAATTGATGCTCCTGTTGTAGTAAATCCAGAAATGGTTTCAAAAAAAGCATTTGTGTATGAAGGAATATATCGGCTGATATAGAATGGCAAAGCTCCAAAAAAAGATAAAATAAGCCATCCCCCTGTTACAATGAGATAGGCTTCACGTTTAGAAACTTCTTTTTTAGTTTTTCTATTAAAAAAATACAATAAAAATCCAATGAAAAATACAATTATAGCAGAAATTGTAAGTGCAAAAAAATCATTTTCACCGTAAATAGCAGATATTAAAGAGCATATAGAAATAAATGACCCTTCAATAATAAGAAGCAACCCTAAAATTAATAATATCAGCCTGTAATTTAACATGCTGCAAAATTACAAAAGTTGTAAAATAAAAGAAATTTTATTTTACAACTGTAATTTTTTCGGTATGTGAAAAATGCAAAGAATTAATAATAATATTATACAATCCCGGTGCAAAATATTCAGTTGAAATTATATGTGTTAATGGCATCGAAACTTTTTCAACTCTATAATAAATAATTCGACCGAGATTATCAATTAAAGAAATATAAACATCATTTTGGAATTTATCTAAGAATTGTATCTCAATTAAAGATTCTGATTGATTATTGGTAATTCTAATTTTTTTATTTGAGTCATGAATATCATAACATCTCGTAGAAATAACTTGAGAGCTTGCAATTTTTCCGTCAAAGTCGTGTTGCAATAATTTATAGAAAACATCACCATTATTTTCATAAGGATCAGAATAAAGATATGTAACAGGAATATTACTATTACCTTGACCTTTAACAGTTCCAATAATTTCAAATTTTTTAGCATTCGTACTTTTTAGAACGCTGAAATAGTCATTATTACTTTCAGAAATGGTAGTCCAGGACACTGTAGTTTTATTGTCAGCACAAATAGCCTTAAAGTTTTGCAAAACAATTGGAAGAGGGATATCAGATTTTGCTATAGCAAATTCGGAGAATTCCGTCAATCCATTTCTTCTTGCAAATCCACCTGCAACTGTTCTACCGGGAGTATTTTCGGCATTAAGAGTACCTCCTCCGATAGTCCATTCTGATGCACTTGTTGAGCCAACAGGTCTTTTCAAAGGTCCAAATTGATTATCAAATAAACCTCCAAAAGAATTTACTCCGCCACCGTTAAACCATAAGTTTATCGAATAAGAACCTCCTGTCGGTTGCAAATTTGGTTGTAATATCCAAATCCCTTCTCCGGATATTGAAGAGTAAGGAGTTCCTAGATCTTGGGCGATACTTGTGTTCAAAGAACCAGTATTAGAAAATGTTGATGAAAAAGAAGCATCAATAAAACTAACTCCGGTAAGATTATTGTTAATAATTTGTGCTAATCTATATGCAGAAGAAGTACCTACAGGAAAAGAATAAGTAATATTATTTGGTTGAATATACCTGCGAAGGTCACCAAAGATATAAGAGTTTGCATTTCCCCCAATAATCGCATCGCCTAAAGTATTATTGATAACCACTTTTCTAAGATTAGTGTTGATAATACCATTAATAAGGCTTAATTGTCCAGAATTATCGAGTTCAAGATTTCTGTCCAATATAAGTTCACCGGCTGATTTATTAATTACAACATTATGTAAAATTAGCCCTCCTCCTGGACTATAAATTTGGTTAAAATTACCATTGAAAGTTATAGTATTATGTCCATAATTTGTGAATGTACCGTCAAAGATTTGGAAATTGCCTCCGATAATAATATTTTTTTCATTAACATCAACAATACTTGTTGAATTTTGAGTTATAAAATTACCTTTAACAGCGATATCTTGTAGGAATCGAACGCTACCGTTTAATTTATTTATTTCAAGATTTCCAAGAGCGTTAGTTCCGGTGAAATTTCCATTGAACTCATGAACAGACCAGTTATCATTTAGTAAAATAGTAGCAGTTTCACTTATGTTTAAAGTTCCAAGGTTTTCAAAGTCGTCGCAAACGACAAGTGTTCTACCAGCATTAATTGTAAGGCTAGCTCCGGATTGAATACTAATACTTTTGCAGTTAGCTCCCTCTGCATTAATTATCGGTTGGTTAGTAGGACCATTAACAATAATAACATCAATATTACAATTAGGTATTGCACATCCCCCCCAATTCAAAGGATTAAACCAATCTGAACTTGCTCCACCTGACCAGGTTAATGAACTTGGAGAATCATAATTAATACTTCCGGTAGTTGAGTTTGTAAGATCCAAATTGAACCCTGTATTATTACCGCTCCAATTCCAAATTAAAAGTTGATATGATTGTCCGGCTGAAACAGTTAAAGGAGCACAAAATGGTGGACCGCTTGCCCCCTCACTAGTGCCCGAATAACCTGTACGTAAGCCTGTGTTTCCGCTGGTGCCGGAGAAATTACATCTTACCGGCAATAAAGATCCTGAAGCTATTTGGGTACATGCATTAGGATTGCCGGTAATATTTACTAAAGCCCAATCATAATCTGTTGTTGATAAGTTAGGGATTATTTCAAAAATTAATTGTCCATCATTTGCAATGTCTATTTTATACCAGACAGTATTGTTTTGAGTACCAAAACTAAAACAACCATATGGTGTTGTAAAATCACAAGTAGAACCTGCCCCTACAAATCCCGGGTCTCCAACCAAAGTTTGTGAATTGCAGACTAAAGTAGCAGCAGAGCAATCTTGTTGAGGAACAGTTGGCCAATTTTCTGTACCGTCAATTATTTGCAGACTAAATGACCCAACAAGTTCATTTTCTCCGTCAACAACAATATAATAATAATCTCCTGGACTAAGCCCCACTAAAGTAACTGCAGAATTTTGGGTGCTACCGCTACAAACTCCAGCTGCATCTTGATTACATGAATTTGTAACCATAACAAGATTATTACAATTACCTTGATATACAGCAATTTGTGTAGCAGTAAGAGTTCCGAGATTAGTTTTAATTTTTACGCTACCAGAAGCAGGAGCTTGAAATTTATACCAAAGAGAATTAACAGTCCCAGAAGTCCAACAACTTGGTACAGATGGTTCATTTACACCCGAAGAGCAAGTGTTGTCATCTGTAACAATTCCACCTATAGCGATAGTAGTAGCATTGCATGGCAAATCGTTTGAAGCTGCAATAGGATCTGGCTGTGATATACTTATAGTATATGGATTACATGTCGGTGAAGCATAAGAGTCTATTATTAAATAATAAGTTTCATAAGCTTCAACACTAATACACATAGATTTATTTCCTGAAGAACTTTGTTGATATACAATACATTCTCCCCCTTGTCCAGAAACTGGACACCCCTTATAAAGCATTATTCCTGTCCATGTACCGGTAGAAGTCAAATCTATTGTGATCGTACCAGTTAGATCAGGGGTAAATGAATAAACTTTATCTTCACCTGTAAGATAACTTGAACTGCCACAAGTTATTACATTCGAAGAGGTAAGATCATTTACAGCTCCACAAGTTGTTGATGTTTCGCTAAAAGGAAGCGAAGATATAGTGACGAACCCAGTTCCTAATCCTGTACATGGGTATGTAACAGTAACAGTAATCTGTGATGTATTAGTACAAGAACCGTTAGTTCCTGTAACTGTATAAGTAGTAGTAACATTTGGGGAAGCAGTAACATTAGCTCCAGTAGTTGTATTTAAACCAGCAGATGGTGTCCATGTGTAGGTATATGCCGGAGAAGCAAAACTTGAAGCCGAAAGTCCTACAGAACCTCCGTCAAGAAATGTTGTAGGTCCGTCGGGATTAATATTTATGGGTTCGGCAGTATGAAAAACTTCTACTGGAACTCTTGCAGATTCGCAAGCTCCTGCAGCTTGAACAACCCAATTATAAAAGAAATAATATGTAGATATTGTGGTTCCACCCCATTCACTGGCAGTAATCGAAATAACTCCCGGTTGAGTATAAGGAAAAGAAACACCTGTACCTCCACGACCTAAATAAGTAGAATTACCGGATACTAAACGATAATCACCCGGATTGTTTATCAAACAATTCAAATTCAAAGTGTTTAAGCCGGCAGGGCAATTATTAAATGTAAATGTTTGTAAATCTGATCCACTACTATTTTGAAGTTTTATTATTACAGTGCTATTTGCAGTTTCTAAGTAAACATTAACACTTTTTATCGTGAGTGGGATGTAAGTTGTAAATCTTAATCCCCAATCACTGGTGCCAAAATAACCATCAGATGATGACCATGATGCTTTTCCTACATTATATTCGGTTGGAGAACCAATAGAAGATGATACGTAATATGTAGTATTACCGCTAAAAGTCGCATTATAAGAACTTCCAGTAGCAACTGGAACTCCTCCGGTAGAAGTGGTGTACCAATTTATTGTTCCGCTACCTGTGGCCGTGAGTGTAGCAGTATTCTGACATGTTGTAATCGGAGAGTTCGTACCTGTAATCTCAATATTTGCAGTAGTAAAACTTTGAACAGAACAACCGGTATTTGTGCCGCCAGAGTTAAATGGTTCAATTTTCCAGTAATAAAGAGTATTAGCATTTAGATTTTCAACATCAAAAGAATTTACATTACCAATATTTACTCCATTTAAAATATTAGTTGGCGGATTATCTGTACCAAAGTAAATTTTATATCCTTGCGGTTTAAATCCTGTTGTAGCATTACTCCATTTAAGTTCAACAGAACCCGGACAAACATCTGTAGCTCCATTGTTTGGTTCCAGATAAGTAATACAATTCGGTGGAGTGATTGGTACACAAGTAAGTGATGCGTTCCATCCGGCTCTAACAGTTGAACCATCTGATGTAAACTTAAAGGTAATTGAATCCCCATTAGCTGTTATTACAGGGGGAAGAGTAGTTCCATTAAAAGGACTTCCTGTAATTTGTGGGGCAGATGTTGATCCACCATCGTAAACATATAAATAGTCATAATTAGCCTCAGTGTTGAATTCAGTAAAAGTAAACTGCAATGCACTGCCAGGTGTTGCTGCAACAAATGTTTTGGTATAATTTTCGCTATTGGCATAATCTCCGGTTTGTCCACCTGAATCATAAAAGAATCCTGAGCAAGTTGTTACTGTTGAAGAGTTTGAAATTAAATAAATGTTTTTAATTTGCCTATTTCCTACTGGAGACTGAACACTCGGCACATAATTACTTCCTTGAATTGTAATTTGGTTACAAGCAGCATCAACAAAATTATCTAATGTTGCACCTGTAGTAATATCATAGGTCAACCAAAAATAATTTACCCCATTTAGTAAATCTTGATTACCATTAATAATAAAATCTCCATCCGGATTTGAATAAATAGAACCAAATTGAGAAATAGTTGCAAAGTTAGCATTACTTCCTGTATACCATAATTTTGCATTAAGTATATCTAAACTAGGATTTGACGATCCTGAAGTAGAAAATGAAAACTGTGTAACATTTAAAGGATTCAAAGACCCATTAGTTATAATTCGAATACAAATTATCTCATTATTTGTAGATCCGGGTGTTACAATACTTGTATTATTTTGGGTTACTGTAGAACTGACATAACTCATATTATCTGCTACACGCATTGAAAAGTCATCAAAACTAATATACCATGGCGTAAAAGACGCATTTATCCTAATTGCAAAATAATACGTTCCAGATACTGAAGGAGTAAAAGATCTTATTACCTCAGAATACGTTTTGGTAGTTGTTTGATCTGCAGTTACAAAAGAAGGTCCTAACTGAGTTGCTCCTGAAGAGTTTTGAGATGTATTATAAAATACATCTCCAGTCCAACCTGAATAATTATCTCCTGCCCACCAGAAAGAGAATTCGTATGTTGTACCGGCTGTAAGAGTAAATCCGGGTGTCCAAATAAACTCATTTATTGCGCTATAACTTTCTCTTAGAAATTGTGATCCACTTCTGGCATCTGCATCATAAGTAGAATTAGAATTGTTTGTTGTAACCCAGTCTCCATTTTCTTTATACCAACAAATGGGAAAATTTGGAATTGTAACAGCATCAAAATTTTCTGTCCATGGAAATGTTGAAATATTGCAATTTACAGTATAAGTAATCCTAACAAAGCCATTTGCTCCGGAACCTCCAGAACGATCTGTGTTATTATTAACAAAGGCTCCACTTCCTCCACCCCCATAAGTTTGACCATTATTACCATTTCCTCCCGCTGTTAAGCCAGTTCCTCCATTACCACCTTTTTCACTGGTTCCAGATCCAGCTGTTGTTCCACTCGCGTTACCTCCAATACCATTTGAGCCAGCACCACCGCCCCCACCACCGCTTAAAGTTGATGTTCCATTAGCTCCATTTCCACCAGCATAAACAACATCTCCAATACTATTAGCACTAGAACCTACTCCACCATTAGAAGTTGCACCATTTGGGGCAGCACCTCCAGCACCACCTTCTGCATAAACAGTTGAAGGAGAACCAAACCAAGACGCACCACCAGGGTTTCCTGAACTTGTTGTGCCTATTCCTCCATTACCAACATTTATTGTATAATTGTTTCCTGGTATAACATTTACAGTTTTTTTTGCATAAGCACCTCCAGCACCACCTCCACCTCCTTTAGCATTATTTGCAGTTGTTCCTCCTCCAGCTCCTCCTCCACCCCAACATTCAACAGTAACAGATGTCACTCCTGCAGGACAAGTCCAAGTAGTAGATGAAGTAAATGTTTCAATCACTTGAGATTTAACATAATATGAACCTATAAAAAATATTATAAAACTTAAAATAACTCTAATATTTTTCTTAAATATTTTTCTCATCTCTTATAGTATTTATTCAAAAAATTCATTAATTCTTTCTCGTATTTTATTTTATATTCTTCGTCATCTCCCATGATTTTTGGCAAATCGGGATGGTGAGCCATCCAATTATTAAAACGCTTTTCGTAAGCATCTTCTTCGGATTTTGATAAGCCTTGCTTATAAACTGGAGGTCTATCGTAACAACCGGCGTCAAACTTATAAAAATCGTAGAATGTTCGTAAATTTAAAACATCTACAAACTCCGGATAATTTTGGTACCAAATTTTTAATCTAACATTAAAGTCTTCGATGTCTTTTTCCTTATTTCCCGAATCTAAACACTCAGGTAATGCATAATTATTTCGAAAATAACTTATAAGTTTCTTTATATAAACTTTTTGGGAAATTTCATATTCCGTAAATTCTTCAAATTCTATTGGAATTGCTAAATTTTTCGCTTGCTTTAAGCTAAAATCAGTTACATAAAAATTTTGAGGCAATGCTTTAACAGTAAGCATTGTAATTAAAATAATAGTATAAAAATACTTCATAAAATAAATATAATTTGGGTTAACTCTCCTAGATACAAAATTATAGAATATCTTTGATACATAAAATTAAAAAATACAATTTTATATAATTGCGAAAAATGAAGAATTATTCCAGTAATATATGTATATTTATGTTTGTATTTTATTAAAAAATTTTATAGCCATTCTAATATGATTTTTAATTAAATTTTTTAAACTTATAAATTGTGTATTTTTGCAAATTAAATGAACATAAAATTTTTTGATTTGTTAATTTTCAAAACTTTAAAGATTCAAATATGGCATACAATCTATTAAAAGGAAAAAAAGGGATAATTTTCGGAGCTCTCGATGAGAACTCAATAGCATGGCAAGTTGCACTCAAAGCAAAAGAAGAAGGGGCAAAATTTGTTTTATCTAATTCCCCTATTGCATTACGTAAAAAAGATATTTTTGAATTAGCAAAAGCCACTGAATCTCAAGTTATTGCAGCCGATATAACAGAAGTTTCGGAACTTGAAGATTTGTTCGAAGAAAGTATGAAGATATTAGGAGGACAAATCGATTTTGTTCTTCATTCAGTTGGTATGTCGCCAAATGTCAGAAAAAATATTCCATACCCTGAATTGGATTATGATTATTTAATGAAAACTCTTGATGTTTCGGCAATATCATTACATAAAGTTTTATCTGTTGCAAAAAAGATGGATGCCATTAGCGAGTGGGGGTCTGTTGTAACGCTTTCGTATATTGCCTCTCAACGAGTATTCAGCAGTTATAGTGATATGTCTCAGGCAAAAGCTATGCTTGAGTCAATAGTAAGGCAATTTGGTTACCACTACGGAATAGCAAAAAAGGTAAGGATAAACGCAGTTTCACAATCTCCGACAAAAACTACTGCCGGAACGGGTGTTTCGGGTTTTAATGCTTTTTATAATTATGCCGATGCGATGTCTCCATTAGGCAATGCCGACGCGAGTTCGTGCTCTGATGTTTGTGTTTTTCTATTCTCAGATCTTAGCAGAATGATTACAATGCAAACAATATACAACGACGGAGGTTTTTCGGCAATGGGAATTTCCAATAAACTTATCCAACAATATATTGATTGCGGTTGCGGAGAATAAAATTTTGTTTTATTTTAGAGCCTTAATTTAATACCAAAATTATGGCTCGAAAAAAATCCAATGTATCTAAGATTTTTATTCTCGATACTAATGTCCTGCTGCATGATTACAGATGTATTTTTAAGTTCGAAGAAAACGATATAGTGTTACCTATAGTTGTCCTTGAAGAATTGGATCAATTTAAAAAGGGGAATGATTTAATAAATTTTCATGCTCGTGAATTTACAAGAATTTTAGACAGTCTTTCGGGAGATGATTATTTTATTAAAGGTGTAAGTCTTGGCGAAAATTTAGGGCGACTATTTATTGAAACAGGAAAGCCATTTTCTGAAAAATTGCAAAATAATTTTCCCGATCATCGTCCTGATCACATAATTCTTGCCATAGCAGAATATTATCAAAATAAATTTCCTGATCGCCACACAACTTTAGTTACAAAAGACATTAATTTGCGAGTAAAAGCAAAAGCTCTGGGCATTCACGCAGAAGATTATAAGCACGATCACGTACATAACCTCGAGAGTCTTAATCGAGAGGTAATCACATTAAATAACATAGACAAAAATTTGATTAAATCTTTATACGAATCCGAAGAAGGCATTCCGGCTTCAGAATTAAAAGCCGTTTCTGAAATCCATACTAATCAATATTTTATTTTAAAAAATGGGACAACAAGTGCCTTGGCAAGATATAATTCCACAAGTGAAAAAATAGAAAGAATCAACAAAACCACTGTTTACGGTATTACTCCAAGAAATGCCGAACAAGCCTTTGCCATAGATGCTCTTTTAAGACCGGAAATTTTACTTGTTGGTCTAACCGGAAAAGC
Organism: uncultured Bacteroidales bacterium; assembly: GCA_937982115.1. Taxonomy (GTDB): domain Bacteria; phylum Bacteroidota; class Bacteroidia; order Bacteroidales; family ML635J-15; genus Bact-19. Next base: position 75,256 of record CALJNE010000058.1, read on the forward strand.
TGGAACAGGAAAAACTCTACTTGCATTAGCGGCAGCTTTACATCAACGCAAGGACTTTCAGCAAATTTTTCTTGCTCGCCCGATAGTTGCACTTTCAAACAAAGAAATGGGTTATCTGCCCGGAGATGCTAAAGAAAAAATCTCCCCCTACATGCAACCTCTTTTCGATAATTTGTCGGTAATTAAACATCAGTTTAAACAGCAAAGTCCGGATTTTCATAGAATTGATGAAATGCTTCAAACAGAAAAGCTACTGATAGAACCTCTTGCGTATATTCGCGGAAGAAGTTTATCGAGAGTATTTTTTATAATTGACGAGGCGCAAAATTTAACTCCTCACGAGATCAAAACTATAATAACAAGAGCGGGCGAAGGAACAAAACTTGTATTTACCGGTGATATAGGTCAAATTGACTCTCCGTATCTTGATGCTCGTTCAAACGGGCTTTCATATATGATTACAAAAATGAAAGGACAATCTATTTTTGCACATGTTAACCTTGTAAAGGGCGAAAGAAGTTATCTTGCCGAACTTGCATCAGATATTTTATAGAATTTATGAAAGATATTGCTGTTGTTATTTTAAACTGGAACGGAGAACATTTTTTAAAAAAATATCTTCATAAAATCGTTTGTGACACAACAGATGATATTACCGAAATTGTTATTATAGACAACAACTCCACAGATAACTCTGTAAAATATATATCTGAGCGTTTTCCGGAGATAAAAATTATTAAATTAGACAAAAATTATGGATTTGCCGGAGGCTATAATCGTGGATTGCAAGAACTTCAACACAAATACTTTATCTTACTGAATTCCGACATTGAAACCACAGCCAATTGGCACCGGATTCTATATGATTTAATGGAAACGGACCTGTCAATTGGTGTTTGCGGACCCAAATTACTGCAAATTGAAGATAAAACAAAATTCGAGTATTCGGGTGCAGCAGGCGGTTTTATTGATAAAAACGGCTATCCGTTTTGCAGAGGCAGAGTTTTTGACACTTGCGAAATTGATCATGGTCAATATGATTCCCAAATCAACTGCTTTTGGGTTAGCGGGGCAGCACTAATGATTCGCAGTGAATTATTCCATAAACTTAATGGATTTGATGAAAGATTTTTTGCCCATCAGGAAGAAATTGACCTGTGTTGGAGAATTCAAAATATTGGTTCTAAAATTGTTTGTGAACCAAAATCAAAAATTTATCATCTGGGCGGGGGAACTTTAAATAAGACAAATCCAACAAAAACATTCCTTAATTACAGAAATAATCTGTATTTGATAGAAAAAAACATGCCTAAGTTTAAAAGAAACTTTGTGAAATTTGTAAGATTATTTTACGACTCCTTTGCTGCTTTTCAATTTCTTTTACAAGCCAAACCAAAACATTCTTTAGCAATCGTCAAAGCATATTTTAACTTTTGGATAAATGCGAATAAAATGGCTAAAAATCGTAAAATTATTAAACCAAAAGCAATGAAATATCTTGATGGTTTTGTGAATAAAAATATTATCTGGAAATATTTCTTTAGAAGAGAACAAACTTTTTCGGAAATAATTAGAACAAAGTGTTAATAAATTCTGCTAATCCCGGATATGTACTTATAATAATCCATATCAGTTTTAAAAATCATAGATTTCTCGGGTATAATCATGTTTTTGGTACTTTTCCAGAAACGTTTATTTTCATGAGGAAATAACACTCTTGTTGCCAATTTCGTAAAAAGATAATAAATATCCTCTAATCGAGTATAAGTAAACCAAACATGTCGGTGATTTAAAAATTTTTCTGAAATAGCATCAAAAACTTGATTTTTTGCATAAGAATAATATGCAGCATATAGCTGTAAATACTTGGTAGAGACCCCCTTTAAAATTTTATTTATAAAGTTTTTTATCTCATTTCTAATCTGAAAGCTTTTATAATATTTTTCTGAATCTTCTTTTGTTGGAATAATATGTTCTATAGCTTTTTCCTTAGCAAATTTCTGTAACTGATCACTATTTGAAATATTGTAAATACAAACATTTTTATTTATTCTGTTTCCAAATGCTTCAAAAAAATCTTTGAAATATAAGTCCCCAACCTTAACAATTTTCATTACATTCTTTGAATGATCATTCATTGAAATCAATCTCACAGTAAATTCTCGATGCTTAAAAGGTTCCGGCAGTGGTCGTCGTCTTGCTCCGGGGATTAATTTTCTACCCTTTTGACTGTAAACAAACCAAATATCATCGCAAAATATTTTTCCCTTAAGTTTTCTGTTAACTTCAGGAACTGATAACAGGATTTTATGCCTCCAATCAAATGCCGTTAAATGACTAATCTTACAAAGCTCCCTCATCTTTTTCAAGGACAATAACCCCTGCTCTCGTATTATTTTGGAATATTCAATGAAAACTTCCTTTTTGTGAAGATAATGCAAACTTGTTCCTGTGCTGGGGATAAAAGTACGCCCGCAATCTAAGCATTTAAATCTCTGCGTAAACTTATACTTGCTGTGCTTAATAAACCTTTTACTTTTACAATGCG